>JAISEZ010000043.1 GCA_031263835.1 Tannerella sp. | reverse complement strand
CATCCCGTGTGAAGTGTAGTAGAAAGCAGCCAGTAGAATAGCAGTTGGCGGACTATGAATTTCGGATATGAAGTTACCGCTTTTCCACTATCTACCGACTACTGACTGTTTCTTTTTTTTACGGTATCACGACGTTGTAGATCTCGCTCCACGGGCCTTTTTCGCCGCGGGTATTCGGCGCATTTCGCCAGTCGACTGGTAAACCTTGCCAGTCGACCGGGACACTTTGCCGGTGTACCGAAAACTGCGTGTCCGAATGCGCCGGGAGAAATCTCCTGACGTTTGATGATACTGCTGATATAGTGTTCTCTTTTGGAATACATATATGTTAGTTTGTCTCATTCAAATTATCGGCGGCAAATATAAACCGTTTTTCTCTATCCTGCAAAAAAAAGAGAGATTTTTTTTCACCCGACATTTATATATATACTGCACGCGGGACAATTTTATGCAAAGTATAACTGTCGCACCGGGGAACGTGAATTGAAAATCCCTATTTTCAGAGAGTCTCAAATCCGCGTACCTGTTCAGCGCGTCAATTCAAAGCGGCGGTCGACGCAGGCGGGCAGTTCGTCGGGGCAGTGTGTGACGTAAATCAGGGTTTTTCCCGTGCGGGCGCAGAAGGCGTCAATGATGCGGGTGGCGCGGAGCCGGTTGGAGACGTCCAGCCCGTGCAGCGGTTCGTCGAGAATCAGCAGGTCCGGATTCTTCACGAACGCCCTCGCCAGCAAAGCCAGACGCTGCTCGCCGGAGGAAAGCGTCAGGAAGGAACGGTCTTTCAGCAACTCAATGCCGAAAAGCTGCATCCATTCAAGCGCGTGCCGTTTCTGTGCATCGCTGCACCTGCGGAACAGGCCGGTCGAATCGAAAAAGCCGGAACAGACAATCTCCAGTGTTGGAATATCTTCCATGTAATACAGGTGCATCTCCGGAGAGACGTAGCCGATGCGCCGCTTAATCTCCCAGATACTTTCGCCCGTCCCGCGGCGGTGGTCGAAAAGGAAGAGCGTCTGAGCATAGGACTGCGGATTGTCGGCGTAAATCAGGCTTAGCAACAGCGTCTTTCCGCTCCCGTTCGGCCCGCACAGCGCCCATTTCTCGCCGTTTTTCACTTCCCAGCAAAGGTCTTTCAGGATGGTACGCCCCGCGTAGCGAATGTGTACCCGTTCCATCCGGAAAGTAATCCGGTGTTCGGAAGTCTTCCGTTCGCTGAAAGGCAGCGCTGCGGGCGCATCCGCGGCCGGGAACAGTTGCGCTTGCAGGGCGGCAGCCGACCGGAAGTCCGTGCGCGACAGCGGCGCAAGAAGCCGGCGGTCGCATACCGGCAATACACGGGTAATCATGTCCGGAATATCCGCGGGATTCGACAGCAGCAGTATCACCTGCAGCCCTTTCAGGCGCGCCAGCTGTGCCAGCATGTCCGCCAGTACCCGGCGCGAAGCCGCGTCCAGCCCGATAAACGGATTGTTCAGGAGAAGCGTTTTCGGATTTGACAGCAGCGTACGCAGAATCAGAAACTTGCGAAGCTCCCCGCTGGAAAGATGGATGAGTTTCTTCGGCAGGGATTCGCGGATGTGGAAGCGGGTGCAGATTTCTTCGCCGGTCTCCGCAGGGAAACTGCCGGCCAGCAGTTCGGCTACCGTCGGCCACCCGTCCGTTTCCGTGGCGTGCCAGCGCTGCTGGTAGTATGCGTTCCGGCTGTCGGCGATGGAATGGATGTCTTTGAAGGCAATGCCTTTCACCCGTTCGGCGGCTGCGCCCCCGAAGTGGAACCGCACGGCGCCCTGCTTCAGCAGGTAACGGCCCTGCAGCAAACCGGCCAGCAACGTTTTTCCGCTTCCGTTCGGGCCGACGACCGCCCACTGCTCGCCTTCGCGAAGATGCCACTCCACCGGCTCGCGGAAACGCATGTCCGGTAACTGCGGCACGGCCTGTTCAATGCTGACGGTCAGGGGCTGCCGGCAATCCATATCAGAAAAGAGCCATGATTTTGGGAAGGAAAACAATCAGGCCGACGGCTGCGGCCGCCAGAGCGACAATGAGTACCGCGCCGGCGGCAAAGTCCTTGACCTGTCTGATGTTTTCGCTGTGTTCGGGCGAGACCGTGTCCGACAGCGCTTCGATGGACGTGTTGAACGTTTCGGCGGCCATGACGCCGCCGATTGCAAGCACAATCGCCATCCATTCGGCAGCGGAAATCCGGAAACAGCACCCGGCAATCACCGTGCAGAGCGCAGTCAGCAAGTGTATGCGCGCGTTCTGCTCCTGCCACACCACCTGCCGGATGCCGCTGACGGCATAGCCGAAACTCTTAATCAGGCGCTTGACGGAGATGCTCCGGGAGGTGTTTTTCCGTTTCATTTCCATGCGTTTCAGGCCTGCGGGGCGGAGTCTCCCCGCGTTTTCCGGCAGGAGGCCGGATTCAGTTCCTTCAATCCCTGCTCAAAGATGCGCACGGCGTCGTCCAGCGTACCGGCGTATTCGCCTCCCGCCGCATTCAGGTGGCCTCCTCCGTTAAAGTAATCGGTAGCAAAGCGATTGCACGGGAAATCACCCTCCGAACGGAACGAGATATTGATGCCGTCCGTGTTTTCGCGGATGAAGGCGACGAAGCGAATCCATTCGATGCTCAACGGCAGGTTGGCAAAGCCATCCACATCTCCCGGCACATAGTTGAAGCGGTTCAGTTCGTTAAGCGACAGAGTGATTAACGCCGTCTTTTCTTCCGGATAGACCTTCATTTTCTCGTGCAGCGTATAGCCCATCAGCCGCAGTCGCGATTCGGAATAGACCTGATACACCTGCCGGTAGATCCGGTCCTTGTCGACCCCGATTTTCAGCAGTTCCCGGATGATGAGGTAGAGGTCGGGGTCGTTGGAGCGGTAGGTAAAGGCGCCGGTGTCGGTCATCATGCCGGTGTAGATACATTCGGCGGCGTCCCGGTTGATTGCATCGGCGGCTTTCAGGGCGCAGAGCAGGCGGAATATCATTTCGGAGGTGGACGACATCTCCGGATGCGAAATGGTTAATTTGCAGAAGTCCGACGGGTCGAGGTGGTGGTCGATCATGACCTTCCGGGCTGCGGTCGCCTCGACTGCCGGCGCCAGCTTGCCGATTCGCTTTGATTCGTTGAAATCAAGGCAGAAAACGACGTCCGCTTCACTGATCAGCTGCTCCACGCAGTCCGGATGACGCTCGTAGACAAGGATGCTTCCCGCATCCGGCATCCATTTCAAAAAGGCGGGGAAATCATTCGGCGCCACCACATTGACCGTGTTTCCCTGTGAGATCAGGTAATGATACAGTCCCAGTGATGCGCCGACGGCGTCGCCGTCCGGAGAAATATGCATGACTATCACGAAGTTTTCTCCTTTATTTATATAGGTTCCAAGTTTCTGAACTTTCTTCTCGTCAAAAATTTTTGTAAGCATATCCGTTTATTTGGTCAACAAAGATACAACATTTCCGGAAATCCTGAATGATTGAAAGGGGGTACAGTTCAAACTGTCGCATCACACCGCAGGCGTAGCCGGGTGTATAGTGATTAACGGATAGTATTTAGCAGGAACGGCCTGTTCCCGCTAAACACTAATCACTAACCGTTAACCATTAACCATTAACCACTAATCCCTGTCCACGGCTGAGAGTTCGGCGAACGCTATCTGGAAGTCGCGTTCTGTTTCCAGCGTCCGGCGAATAGCGTCATAATACAGACCTGTTTCCACCAGATAGTCCAGCAGCGAAATTTCGCCGGCATCCAGCGCTTTTTTCAACAGTTCCGTATGGTTTGACGCATCGAGCGCCCGGCGGTAACC
>JAISEZ010000004.1 GCA_031263835.1 Tannerella sp. | reverse complement strand
GATTCGCATTAATCACTAATCACTCATCACTCACCACTAATCACTAATTTTTTCTATCTTTGCGGCGTGCTAATGAATGGAGAATGAAGAAACAGCAAAGAAAGACGACTTCCCAGCCTTCCGGAAGTGTTCGCAATCACAGAGTATCCTTTTTGCTTAATGAGGAAGAATATAGTGTCATTCAGGGATATGTGACGAAGTATGGCATCAGGAACAGGTCGAACTGGTATCGCGCGACGCTGATAACGCACATCCTGAAAGTGATGGAAGCCGATTATCCGACGCTGTTCAATGAATATGAAATGAGAAGGTAAGCAGATATGGACGGAATAATGACTCCCTTTACCGATGAGTATTTTATGAAACAGGCGCTGGCGGAAGCACGTGCGGCGGCGGCGGAAGGCGAAGTGCCCGTGGGGGCGGTAGTGGTGTGCCGCAACCGGATTATTGCACGCGCGCATAACCAGACGGAATGCCTGAACGACCCGACGGCTCACGCCGAAATGCTGGTCATTACGGCGGCAACGGGCGTGCTGGGCGCGAAGTATCTGGCGGACTGTACCCTGTACGTGACGCTGGAGCCCTGTGCGATGTGCGCCGGCGCGATGGGATGGGCGCAAATCGGCGCGCTGACGTATGGCGCTTCCGACGTAAAAAAAGGGTTTCAGCGTTATGCGCCCGACGTCCTGCACCCGAAAACCGCCGTAAGGCACGGCGTGATGGAAGAAGTATGCGCTGCCCTGATGCAGGCGTTTTTCCGGGAAAAACGGGGAGACGGTTGAGCGCTGCCGTCGCTTAACATTTAATAGGGAAGAAGGAGCGCGCTGTTTCCGCAAAATGACCTACTTTTGAAGCCGAAATTTATTAATCTGAAAAAAAGGAATTGCATTATGGGACAAAGTATGAAAGGTTCGCAAACCGAACAGAATCTGTTGAAGTCTTTTGCCGGAGAATCTCAGGCAAGAAGCCGTTACACCTTTTTCGCCAGCGCGGCAAAGAAAGAGGGTTACGAACAAATCGCCGGCGTGTTTATGGAAACCGCCGAGCAGGAAAAGGAACATGCCAAACGCTTTTTCAAGTTTCTGGAAGGCGGAAAGGTTGAAATCACCGCCTCTTTTCCGGCCGGGAAAATCGGTACGACAGCCGAAAACCTGGCAGCGGCTGCCGAGGGCGAAAACGAGGAATGGACGGAAATGTATCCGGCCTTCGCCGACGTGGCCGAGCAGGAAGGATTCCGGGAGATAGCCGTGGCTTTCCGCATGATTGCCAGGGTGGAAGAAGAGCACGAAATCCGTTACCGCAGGCTGCTGGCCAACCTGACGGACGACAGCGTGTTCCGGAAAGAGGAGGCCATCACGTGGCAGTGCCGCAACTGCGGATATGTCCACAGGGGCAAGTCGGCGCCGCAGAAATGTCCGGCCTGCGAACATCCGCAAGCCTTCTTCGAACCGAAAAAGGAAAATTACGGATGAACAAATGAGCCAATTAGTCAATTAGCAAATGAGAGAATGAACCGATTCATTCTCTCATTTTCATATTCTCACATTTATGATAAGAAATGAATGCCCTGCGGTCAAAAACGGCCTTGCCGGTCTTCCTGTCTACTTATGAATCATGATTCATAATTTATAATTCATGCGACTCAGTAGTTAGTAGATAGTAGTTATACTTTGCACGGCATGGTTTTGTGCATGAACATAAAAAATAAATTATCACCACGGAGACACAGAGGACACAGAGATTCGTGTTTCTGCGGAACGAAGTTCCTCCTCTGTGGCCTCCGGGTAACCTCTTTCCCTGCACGGAGAGCACGGAGAAAACACTGCGTTCCGCAGTGCACTTCTCTGTGTTCTCCGTGTCTCCGTGGTGATATTTATTCTTTTCTATTTCTATGCACAAAACCATCCCGCGTGCAGTATAGCTGCAAGTTGTAATTTAAGCGGCAGGGTTTTGTGCAATCTAATTTATACTTTGCGCAGGATAAACATGTGCATGGCCCTTAACAGTTATCCCCGCCGCTCGCCCTTGAATCTGTAATAAACCGCTCGGCAGAATTTTCTCCCCAATATTCCGACGACCGTCCATTTGGTCGCATGTACGGCGATTTGCCACAAAGACATCCGCGACAAATCCTCTTTCACCATTTTGAGATACGTTTGATGATCAACTATCGGTATAGGCGCGTAATCCGTGCAAAAATCCCCTTCAGGTACACGAATCATCTGCCGCCGGCTTTCGCGGACGAACAGCATGATATTCTGACGGTGAAATTCCAGCACGTCCATCTTGTCCCATAACCGTTTGCGCAGGCAATCTGCGGCAATAAAGCCCTTTTCATTAAACAGTCTGTTCCAGTATGCCGGCCACTGTTCGTTGACATGACCGGTACCTCCCTGAAACGGGATGGCCGCGGAAAACAAAATAAGATCCGAAGCGTCGGTGAGCGCCTTGATAAAACTTTTGGCCGACCTTTCCTGTAAATGCTCGGCCACTTCGATCGAAACCGCCAAATCATATTTCCTGTCCAGCCGTATTTCCTTATCGAAATCCGTTTCTGCAAAACATTCCGGCGGAATGACTAAAAGCTCTTTTTTGACCCATGCGCCGTCTAATCCTTTTATTTCCTTCACGCCGTAAGGTTGCAGCCCGGCAAGCCACGTTCCAACGCCACAGCCAAAATCAACTGCCGAACGAATTTCCGGCAACACTTTCATCACTTCGGACAGAACAATGCTCACACTTTTGATTTTTCTGTCAGTTCTGTTGTCCCTGTAAAACCGGGTATCATATTTCTTTTTATCGACTTCCATACATTTTTTGATTAAGACTGCAAAGATAGGAAAAATAGTGATGAGTGGTCAGTGATTAGTGATGAATGGTTAGTGATGAATTATCTGTGCGGTCACTGCCTCACTAATCACTAACCACTAACCACTCATCACTATTTTTCCTATCTTTGCGGTTGAAAACATTAATATATAAAGATAATCTGATGAAAAAGAACATGATTTTACTGCTTGCTGCAGCGATGCTGGGCAATCTTTCGTGCCGTGAGAATACGGATTCGTCCGCCGGCGGGGAAGGCATGGTTGCATTTGAAGAATTTTCCGGCCAGTTTGCCGGGCCTTCCAGGGAATACGGGACGGCTCCGCTGTGGGTGTGGAACACGCGTGTAACGCGCGAACTGATCGACACGTCGATGAAGGAATTGAAGGAACAGGGTTTCGGAGGCGTGTTCATCCATCCCCGCCCGGGACTGATCACGGAATACATTTCGGACGAATGGTTTGAGTTGTGGCGGTATGCGATGGAGACGGGCAAGAAACTGGACATGGACGTGTGGATCTATGACGAAAACTCGTATCCGAGCGGATTCGCGGGGGGACACGTGCCGGCCGAAATGCCCGAAAGCTACAACCAGGGTAGAAGTTTGTTGCCGGAGAAATACGAAGTCTTTCCCGACAGCGTGCCGGATGCGCTTCTGTGCTACCGAAAGGAAAACGGAACCTTCCGGGAAATCACTTCCGGGATGAAGGACGAACTCGGCCGGAAAGGCGAATATTATGTGCTGAGAAAGGGGTATGACGGCAAATCGCCGTGGTTCGGCGGCTATTCGTATGTCGATCTGCTGTATCCCGGCGTGACGGAGAAGTTCATCGAAATCACGATGGACGGCTACAAGCGGGCGCTGGGCGACGAGTTCGGCAAGGCCGTGCCCGGCTGGTTTACCGACGAGCCGAACATCAGCCCCCCCGGCGGCATTCGCTGGACGCCGGATTTGTTCGACGTCTTTCAGGCCCGGTGGGGATATGACCTGAAAGCCTGCCTGCCCTCCCTGCTCGAAGAAACGGGCGACTGGAAGAAGGTGCGCCACAATTACACGCAAACACTCCTGCAGCTCTTTATCGACCGCTGGGCGAAACCCTGCTACGAGTACTGCGAAGCGAATAACCTCAAACTGACCGGCCATTACTGGGAACACGGCTGGCCGAACGTGGCCGACGGCGGCGACAACATGGCCATGTATGCCTGGCACCAGCAGCCGGCCATCGACATGCTTTTCAACCAGTACAACGACGAATCGCCGCAGGCGCAGTTCGGGAACGTCCGCGCCGTAAAGGAACTGAGCAGCGTGGCCAACCAGACGGGAGCACGCCGCACGCTGAGCGAAACGTATGGCGGCGGCGGCTGGGAGGAGACGTTCCGCGACTTCAAGCGGCTGGGCGACTGGGAATACGCGCTGGGCGTCAATTTCATGAACCAGCATCTGGCGCACCTGAGCATTGCCGGGGCGCGGAAGTATGACTACCCGCCGACCTTCTCCGAACATTCCCCGTGGTGGCCCTACTACAGAGACCTGAACGTGTATTTCGCCCGCCTGTCGATGGCGCTGTCGGCCGGCGAGCAGGTCAACGACCTCCTGATACTCGAACCCACCACCTCCATCTGGCTCTACTATGCCTACGGGTACAGCAACCCGGCGTACATGGAAATCGGGAAGACGTTCCAGCAGTTTGTCACCGCGCTGGAAAAGGCGCAGGTGGAATATGACCTCGGCTCGGAGAACATCATCAAGGATCGGGGGTCGGTTGCCGGGAAGAAGTTCGTGATTGGCCGGCGGGCGTATTCGAAAGTCGTGATTCCGCCGATGACCGAAAATCTGGATGCGGCGACCTTTGTCCTGCTGCGGAAATTCGCGGAAAACGGCGGCACGATTCTCTCCTACGCTCAGCCGGCGTATGTGGACGGCGCCCCGAACGACGACCTGCAGGCATTCTTCTCCAACCCGGCCGGCGTGACCCTGCTGACCGCTTCCG
>JAISEZ010000272.1 GCA_031263835.1 Tannerella sp. | reverse complement strand
AAAAAGATTTGGATGTGACAGGAATACGGCGAAAGATTAACATTAATGGTTAGTGGTTAACGGTTACTCTTGAGAACGGGACGGCGTCCATTGAGCAGAAGTCGCCGTCCAGGTATTTGTAATAGCCGGTCATGGCGACCATTGCCGCGTTGTCCGTCGTAAAGGCGTTGGGCGGAAGGTACACGTTCCATCCGAGGCGTGCGGCGTGTTCAAGAAAGGCGTCCCGCAGGCCCGAATTGGCCGATACGCCCCCGGCCACGGCCACTTCCCGTATCTTCAAATCCGCCGCCGCCCTGCGCAGCTTGTCCATCAGTATCTCGACGACCGTCGCCTGCAGCGATGCACACAAATCCGCCCTGTGCTGTTCGATGAAGTCCGGATTTCCTTTCAGGGCATCGCGCAGCGTATAGAGAAACGACGTCTTCAGGCCGCTGAAACTGTAATCGTAACCGGGGACATGCGGTTTGCTGAAAGTAAAGGCCGCCGGGTTGCCTTCACCGGCCAGGCGGTTCACGGCCGGCCCGCCCGGATAGCCCAGCCCCATCACCTTGGCGCACTTGTCGAACGCTTCGCCGGCAGCGTCGTCGATGGTTTGCCCGATGATTTCCATTTGATTGTATGCCTCTACGCGAATGATTTGGGAATTGCCTCCCGACACCAGCAGGCAGAGAAACGGGAACTGCGGATGCCGTTCGCTTGCCGGCGTCTGCCGGATAAAGTGCGCCAGCACATGCGCCTGCAGGTGGTTTACCTCAATGACCGGACAGCGCAGCGCGAGCGCCAGTCCCTTGGCCAGGGAGACGCCCACCAGCAGGGAACCGAGCAGTCCCGGCCCGCGCGTGAAGGCAATCGCGCTCAGTTCCTCCTTCCGGACGCCGGCCCGCCTGAGGGCTTCCGCCGTTACGGGGATGATGTTTTGCTGATGGGCGCGCGATGCCAGTTCCGGCACCACGCCGCCATAGGCTTCGTGCACCGCCTGCCCGGCGATTACGTTGGACAGCAGCACGCCGTCGCGTATCACGGCGCATGAAGTATCGTCGCAGGACGATTCGATTCCCAGAATAATGATGCTCATCGTAAAATATTGAGTGCAAAATAACGAAATCTATGGCGATATATCGTATTTTTGCGGGGTGAATTTGCGGCCGTCCGGCGAAAACCGGGTGGCCGACCGGATGAAAGAAGGAGGCAGTTAGTAGTTAGTAGATAGTAGTTAGTAGTTAGTAGAATGGATACATTCGTTCATATACGAAATCAAATGACCCCGGCGGATGCAGCGTCTGATGCCGTATCCTTGCGGGCGAAAGCATTTCGCCCCTACTAACTACTGGCTACTAACTACTAACTACTGACCCGCTATTTAACAATTAAAGAAAGAAGCTATTAGAGTTTTAAAGTACATAGTAATCGCGCTGCTCTCGCTGTGGGGGCTGTTTTATGCACTGCCGGCTGCGCTGCTGCATGTTCCGCAGATACAGGGGAAGATGGCGAAGGAAGCTGCTGCGTTTCTTTCGGCGCAGCTGGACGTGCCCGTGAACATCGGGAAGGTGGAGCTTGTCTGGCTGAACCGTCTGGCGCTGAGCGACGTGTCGCTGGACGACCGGCGCGGCGAACGGCTGTTTGAGGCCGGCCACGTCTCCGCCGGGTTCAGGGTATGGCCGCTGCTGCGGAAGAAATGGGTCTTCACGACGGTGCGCCTGTTCAACTTTTCGCTCAACCTGCACCGTGAAACCTCCGCCGCCCCGCTCAACCTGCAGTTTGTGCTGGACGCTCTTGCCTCCCGCGACACGGTGCAACACGCGAATATCAACCTGCAGATACATTCCATCCTGTTCCGGAACGGCAGCGTGCGCTACGACGTGGCCGACCCGCCCGACACCCTGCGGAAATTCGACCCGAACCACGTGCTGGTGGAGAAACTGGGCGGACAGATTGCGCTGGACCGGCTGGACGGCGACAGCCTGAATGCCCGTATCCGGACACTGAGTTTTCAGGAACATTCCGGCTTCCGGCTGGAAAAGCTCTCGACCGGCCTGAGCGGAAACCGGCAGGGCATCGCGCTCGACGGGCTTGACATCCGCCTGCCGGAAACGCAGCTGCAGGCGGCGGATGCCCGTATCCGCTTTCCGGACGCCGACAGCCTCGATGCAACAACGCCTGCCGGCGTGTCCGTCGAACTCCGGCTGAATACGTCCGGCCTCTGCCTGCGCGACTTTGCCGCCTTCGCGCCTGCGCTGCGGCATTTCCCGGAACCGGTGGAACTGTCGGCTGACGTGTCCGGACGGCTGAGCGACCTGTATGTCCGGAGGCTGGCGCTGAAACAGAACGGCGGCCTGTCGGTTCGGGGAGAAATGGAACTGAAGAACTTCCTGCAGCCGGAAATGACCTACCTGTTCGGACGCATTGACCGCCTGCAGCTGACGGCCGTCAGGCTGTCCGAAATCGCCGGCCGCCTGCGGGAAAAACCTTCCCCCCTGCCCGCGCCTGTCCTGCGGCTGGGACAGCTCGACTTCTCCGGTGAAATATCCGGTTTCGTCGACCATCTGGTGGCTTACGGCAAACTGCAGTCGGACATCGGTTCCCTCGAGACGGATATGCTGTTCGGGCATAATCGGGACGAAAAGGTTGATTTCTACCTGAAGGGCCGAATCGCTTCCTCCGAGTTGAACGTCAGCCGGCTGTTTGACGAGGGAAATCCCTGGGGGACGGCCCGCTTTTCGGCCGAACTGGACGTCCGCAGTCCGGCGGACAGCTCGCTCGCGGGGAACATTCAGGCACAGGTGTACCAGCTGGACTGCAAAGGCTACCGGTATGAGAACATCCTGCTGGCAGGCGATTTCGGCCGGCAGGAGTTTCACGGTCAGCTCGACGTGAACGACGCCAACGGGAAACTTCATGCGGAAGGCTTTGTCAGGGACAACGGCGAACATTCCGTCGTGCAGGCGTCCGCCCGTCTGGCCGGCGTCCGCCCGGACAGACTGCATCTCACCGACCGGTATGACCGCCCGCAAATGTCCCTGAACCTGTCTGCCCGTTTCACCGGAAACCGTCCGGACAATTTCACCGGACAGATTACCGTGGATGATTTCTCCTTTCAGACGGCGGAGAAGTCGTTCCTGCTGGACACGCTGCAAATCGAAGCGGTTGACGGGGGAGAAGACGGCCGCAGGCTGACCCTCCGGTCGGACTTCCTGAACGGAGAAATCACCGGCGCGTATTCATTTGCTTCGCTGACGCCGTCGCTGCTGCGGACGCTGCGGACGTATCTGCCGTCGCTGCCGCTGAAAGAGGATGAACAGACGGGCGACAATGTCTTCTCGCTGACGATGACGCTGGAAAATACCGAATCGCTGGCCGCCATGTTCAGGCTGCCGTTTGCCAATGTGGAGCAGGGGCGCGTTTCCGCCCGGTACGACAACCTCCGTCAGGCATTCCGGGTCGATGCCCTGCTGCCCCGCTTCCGGCTCGGCAATTCGGTGTTTGAGGACGGCTCGCTGGAGCTTGACAATCCCGACGGACACCTCCGCCTGCAGGCGAAAACGGTGTTTCTCCACAAAAAGGGCGCCCGCAACACCGTACAGCTTGATTCCGAAGCCGCCGGCGACCGCATCGGGACACAGATTTCCTTCGAAAGCCGGAAGGGAGAGGAAAACATTGCCCGGGCGGTGTTTGCCACCTCCGCCCTCCTTGTCGCCGAAAGGGACGGAAACGGCCAGCCCGGCCTGCGTACCGAAATCACGCTCGAACCCAACCGGATTGTCGTCCGCGACTCGGTCTGGAACATGGAGCCGGCCTCGGTCACGGTGATGAACGGCAATACGACGATTGACAACTTTTACATCTCGAAAGGCGAACAGTACCTGCGCATCAACGGCACGGCCTCGGTCGGGAATCCGAAGGAAGCGATTTTCGTCAACCTGAACGACATTGAACTGAGCCATATCTTCGACATCGTGAATATCCCGGCCCTGCAGTTCGGCGGACGGGCCACCGGCACGGTATCCCTGAACCACCTCTACGGAACGCCCGTCATGAACACCAGCCTGGAGGTGCAGCAGTTCTCCTTCAATCAGGCGGTGCAGGGCTATCTGAAGCTGTTCGGCGAATGGGACAACGACCAGGAAGGGATTCAGCTGATGGGAACCATCTACCGGAACGACAGCACGTGGACAGACGTGGACGGACTGATTTTCCCGACCGGCCCCAAAGCGGGACTTTCGCTCCGCTTTGCCGCGCGGGACATCGACCTGGCCATGCTGCACCCTTACGTGGACGGCTTTACGAAGGTGATAGGAGGACGCGCATACGGGGACATTCGCCTCTTCGGCCCTTTCAGCCGGCTCTCCTTTGAAGGCAGCGCGTTCGTCAGCGAAGGGCGCATCGGTGTCGATTTCCTGAACACGGACTACCGGTTTTCCGACACGGTGTACCTCACACCCTCCTCCATCCGGGGAAACGAAATCGCGGTGCAGGACAGGAACGGAAACGGGGGCACCGTCAGTTTCGACGTGCAGCACAATTACCTGAAGGATTTCACGTTTCACGCGGACGTCCGGGCGCAGAACCTGCTAATCTACGACGCGCCGGAAAGAATCAATCCGCAGATATACGGCATGCTCTACGGCAGCGGCAGCGCCCGGATTGGCGGCAACGAACAGCTGGTGACTATCGACGCCACCCTCCAGAGCAACCCGAAGACAAATCTGGAGTTTAATTTCATGAACACGTCCACGGCCGGGGAATACGACTTCATCCGGTTTCGCGACCCGCCGGCGGGCACGGCGCCCCGGCAGGCTGCCGCTCCGTCTCCCGCAGACGACGGCGGCGGCGCCGAAGTGCGCGTCAACTGCCTGTTCGAGGTGACGCCCGACGCAAACCTCGGACTGGTGATGGACCCCGCGAGCGGCGACAAAATCAGGGGAAACGGCAGCGGCGACATCCAGATAGCCTACGATTCCCGGCCGGACGTCCTCTCCATGCACGGCAGCTACACCATCCGGAACGGAAACTACAATTTCAGCCTGCAACAGCTAATCCGCAAGGATTTCCAGATACGCGAAGGCAGCCGCATCGACTTCGGGGGCGACCCGATGGCGGCCAACCTGAACCTGCAGGCCATCTATTTCCTGACGGCCAACATCGAAGACCTCGACCAGTCGCTGAGCATGGAGACCCTGCGCACCAGCATTCCCGTCAACTGCGTGCTGAACCTGAACGGACGCCTGCAAAGTCCCGCCATCTCGTTCGACATGGAACTGCCCAGTTCCTCCGGCGAACTGGCGCGGCAGGTGAAGTCGTTTATCGACACGGAGGACATGATGGCGCGGCAAATCGTCTATCTGCTGGCGCTTAACAAATTCTACACGCCCGACTATTCGATGAACGACTCCCGGAGCGACGAGTTCAGCGCCGTCGCTTCGTCGGCGCTCTCCGCCCAGCTCTCCAACATCCTGAACAGCTTGACGGACAAGGTACAAATCGGCACCAACATCCGTTCGCGACAGGACGACGTGACCAGTCCGGAGGTGGAAATGCTGCTCTCCAGCCAGTTGCTCGACAACCGCCTGCTCTTCAACGGGAACTTCGGATACAAGAACCGTTCCATTCAGACCAATGCCTTCATCGGCGAGTTCGACCTTGAATACAAACTGACCCCGAGCGGTGAAATCCGCCTGAAAGCCTACAACCACGCCAATGACCTCTATCGCTACCACAAAGCCATGAACCGCCAGGGCGTAGGCGTCATGCTTCACAAGGACTTCTCCACGTTCGCCGAAATCTTCCGCCGACGCAAAAAAACGAATGAACAATGATTAGTGGTTAACGGTTAATGGTTAATGGTTAGTGATGAATGCGAATCGGCAGTATAAAGGTTGACGGTTTGATAACGGCTTGCGCAGAGCTGCTGATTCGCATTAACCACTAATCATTAACCACTAACCGTTAACCATTAACCGTTAACCACTAATCATTACTCATTCGTGTGGCCGGTACGTTTTTTTTGAATACTTTTGTGCCCGAACTATAAAATAAGGAATAGATGAAGAAAACAATATTACTGTGCGCCGCGGGAATGTGGATCGCGTTTGCGGCCGTTTCGGCGCAGGAGGCGACAGTCAAACGGCTGATCGAACTCGGGAAAACGGATAATCGGGTGATGAATCACCTGGATGTGCTTACCAATCGCTTTGGCGGTCGTCCGATAGGTTCGGACGCTTATGACAATGCCGTGGACTGGGTTGCTTCCAGGTTCGGCGAATGGGGACTGGAAGTGGAACTGAACGAAGGCGGAACCGTGCCGGTGGGATTCAACCGCGGCCCGTGGCAGGGCCGGATGCTGGGCGGCGAGCGGGAGATGGCGCTGCATTTTGTCACGCCCTCCTACTCCTCCGGAACGAAAGGGCTGCAACGCGGCCACGTCCTGCTTGAACCCAAAACGCGCGAAGAATTTGACCGCATGAAAGGAGCCTTGAAAGGGGCATGGGTGCTGGTTACGGGCAAAAGTATCGGCTGGGCGATTGCGCACGACGCCGCTGCCGATTCCGTCCGCGCGTCCGTCATGGCCCGGAACGGGGAAATCCGCAGGCGCAACCGGGAAACAGCCGAAAACAACCGCCTGAAAAACAGGAATGACTCCCTGCTGACGCTGCTCGACGAACCGGCGCTGTTCTACAGAGAAATGCGCGAAGCCGGCATTCTGGGCATCATCCAGTCGGCGCCGGTGCCGCTGGTGGCGCTGTATGACCGGTGCGTGGTCAAGGATTCGACCATGACGTTCGACCGCCTGCCCGAACTGCCCGACATCAA
>JAISEZ010000268.1 GCA_031263835.1 Tannerella sp. | reverse complement strand
ATAAGTAAAAATATATGCCCCCAAGATACAACTTTTTGGGGATATGGAAAAGTCCAAGCTTGGGAAAGTTCGGACTTTTTTTTGTTAAAAAATGAGGGTGTACCTTTTGACACACCCTCACAGGAAGCGATACGGGAATTCCCATGTCGGCTGTGCATCAATCTGTTAGACTGCAAACGTTTGACTGTCAGTACGTTTTAAAGATGTGCAAGGGGGTATGGGATAAAATTTTAGACGCGGAGTCGGATTAACCCCCACCCGGCCGAACGTCCACAACCGGAAAAATTCAAATTTTGAAATCGCCTGCTGTTAATATATTTTAATGAAGTTCCGTATGACATTTCCGGCAAAGCGACTGCAGATTTTCCGGATCGTATGCCAGCTGTCTTCGCGAAAGCGTGTCGCCGGCTTTCATGAACGGCACGACGTGATGCACGTCTTCCGCCGGCGTGACGGTTCCGAAGGAAAGGCAGCGTTCGCAGAGCGGATGTTCCATGAGATGCGCGCGCCGGAGGCTGCGCCAGCGAACCGTTCCGTATATTTTCTGCCGTATCTCCCGGCTGTCACCGGCGGAGATGCGTTTCTTTTTCGGTTTGTTGATTTGTGGCATCGTATATCAGTTTGAGAATGGTCTGTTGAAATAAATCTTCGCGCGTGCCGTATCTTTTCATGGTTCTTCCGTTCCCGAAAGCCGATTTGAGACGGCTGTAATTTGAACCGAGATGGGCGGTCAAATCCTGCAGAGCGGGATATGCGCTCCTTATTCCGTCATAAAGTGCCCGGTCAATATCGGCCTTATTTTCGCCAACCGGTTTCATACTTTAAATGCGCTTCGGCCATATTGTCATAGTCGAAATCGTCAATGTCACTTCCGGATGTGTCAGCCTCCGCGTTTCCGCCCCTCAATTCATACATGTTCACAAAATGCTGAATGGAGGTTCTTGCGAATGCCGACCTGCTGATACCGAGTTTCCGGCATATACCGCCATACCTGGCTATCAGCTCCGGCGGAAGGTAAACCATTGTTTCCCTCATGCGTTCCCTGAATCTTCGCTTCATTATGCTATCGTTTTAGTGCTGTTTTATCCTACAAATATACGAAAGAATGAGCAAATGTGAAAATGAACCGGCTTATTTTCACATTTTCACATTTGCTCACTGCGTATTTAAACTGTATTGAATGAAAATGGCTTACAAAATACCCGATTCCGTGCGCGGGAAGGCGCGCGAATTCATGAAGTCGGTCGTAAAGACGCTGAAGGAATCCAATGTGGTGGAATCCATCGACGCCGCCGCGCTCGACATGCTTGCCCGCAACTATTCACTCTTCATCAAGGCGAGTGAGGAACTCGAATCGCAGACGCTGACCCTCACAAACCGGCAGGGCAACGCCGTGGCGAACCCGCTTATCAGGATTGTCAGGGATTCGCAGACGTCGTGCATGCAGATTATGACGGAATTCGGGCTGACGGCCAAATCGCGCCGGAAACTTCCCGCGCTGGACAGGAAAGACGGGGATATGTCTCCGCTGGATGAGTTTGTTAAAAGGTCAAAAGACCTCTCCCCCGGCCCCTCTCCACAAGAGAGGGGAGAGGCAGCGGCGGGACATTGAATCTTTGAATGATTGAATAATTGAATCATTGAATTAAAATGACGACGAAACCCTATTACACCTATGCACTGGGAGTGACGGGCGGTGAAATCCCGGCCTGTTACCTGATTCGCCTTGCCTGCCGGAGGTTTTTGAACGACCTGAAGCGTGACGACCTTGTTTTTTCGCGGGAAAAGGTCGAGCTGGCCATCTCGTTTATCGGCGCTCTGCGTCATTTTGTGGGGCGTCATGCCGGCAATGCGTTCGTGCTGGCGGGCTGGCAGGAGTTTATCGTGGCAAATATTGTCGGTTTTCGCTGGAAATCGACCGGACTGCGGCGGTTTACCTCCTCCTATATCGAAGTAAGCCGCAAGAACGGGAAGACATCGCTGGCGGCGGCGCTTTGCCTGTTTTTCCTTGTGGCGGACGGCGAGGACGGTGCGGAGGTGCTGCTGGCGGCCAATTCGAAGGACCAGGCGAAGATTGCTTTCGACATGTGCCGGAAGTTTGTGGAGGGTCTCGACCCGAAAGGGGATTATTTCAGGACGTACCGGGCCGATATTTTCTTTGACCGGACGGACAGCAGGCTGAAGGTGCTGGCGTCCGACGACCGGAAGCTGGACGGTTTTAACGCTTCGTTCGGCCTGATTGACGAATATCACTCGGCCCCCGACAGCACGGTCAGGGACGTTATCAAATCGTCGATGGCGATGCGTGAAAATCCGCACCTGTGCACCATTACGACTGCCGGGTTTGACAAGTCGCTGCCCTGTTACGCGCTCCGCACGATGGGCGTGGAGGTGCTGAACGGCGTCAAGGCGGACGATTCGCTTTTCATTGCCATTTTTACGGTTGACGAAGAGGATGACTGGCAAAATCCGGCGGTGTGGCCGAAGTCGAATCCGAACCTGGGCGTCACGGTGATGGAAAAGTATATTTCGGAGCAGGTGAGGCAGGCGGGGAACAACCCTTCCGACGAGGTGGGGGTGCGCACAAAGAACCTGAATCAGTGGTGCAATTCGGCCCGGGTGTGGATTCCGGAGGAGTATATCGTGCGCGGCACGCGGGAGGTTGACCTTTCGAAGTTCGGTGACAGCATCTGCTATGCCGGCGTTGACCTGGGGGCGACGTCCGACCTTACGGCGGTGGCCTTTCTGGTGGTCGAGGAGGACATGTACTATTTTAAGATACATTATTACCTTCCGGAGGCTGCGCTGATTGAAAAGCCGGACAGGGAACTGTACAGGCAGTGGCGGAAGACGGGTGCGCTGACGGTGACTGCGGGCAACGTGACGGACTATGACTATATCCAGCGCGATATTATGTATGTAAATGAGGTGATACCTGTTGTAAATATCGGGTATGACGCCTACAACGCCACGCAGTGGGCTATCAACTGCACGAATGCGGGGCTTCCGCTGGAGCCCTATTCGCAGACGATGGGCAATTTCAACCGCCCCACGAAGGAGCTGGAAAGGATTGTGCTGTCGCGAAAGGCCGTATTTGACAATAATGAGATAACGCGCGAGTGTTTCCGGAACGTGGTGCTGAAGGAAGACCACAACGGGAACGTGAAGCCGGTGAAATACCTGGATAAAAAGAAGATTGACGGGTGCATCGCCGCGATTCAGGCGCTGGGAATCTATCTGCAGAACCCGCAGTATTCAAACGTGATGGGATGAATAATAGCGGTTAATGATTAACGGTTAATGATTAATGGGAAGTGTTTATGAGATTTGATATTTTTAAGAGAGGCCGGCCAAAGGGCGACGGAGGCACGCCGAAAGGCGGCGAGGATGCGCCGAAGGACGGTCAGGAAGAAAGTACGGAGGTGTTTTTACCTCCGGCATTGGGTGCGGGGCTTCACTGGGGCCGGTCGAACGCGATGCTGCTTTCGGCGGTGTACCGGTGCGTGGAGGTCATCAGCGATTCGGTTGCACAGCTTCCGCTTGAGCCGTACCGCGTGGATGAGAAGGGGTTCAGGAGCAGGTACGTCACACATCCGACGTGGTATCTGCTGAACCGGGAGCCGGACAGGCGCATGTCGCGCTTCACGTTTATCAAGGCGCTGGTTACGTCGGTGCTGCTCAAGGGCAACGGATACGCCCTTATCGAGCGGAACGGACGGGGGGATGCGGTTGCGCTGCGGCTGCTGCAGCACGGGGGCGTGTCGGTGTATGACCGGAAGGACTTAGGCTTGAGCGAATTTGACGGGGAAGACAGCATCCTGTACAGGGTAAGCGGATTT
>JAISEZ010000162.1 GCA_031263835.1 Tannerella sp. | reverse complement strand
TTTCCATACCGTTGTCTTCTCGAACGGTTTCGAGAAACGCGCAGCAAAATAATAGCCGTGATCGCGTGCGAAACCGCTGGACTTGCGTACGCCCACGATCGTCGAATCGTTCACAGCCTGTATGAAACTCTCATACGCTTCGTCGTCAAATCCGTGTTCCATGTCGAAAAGAATCCCTGCCTGTTCGCCGGCCGGAAACCGGTAGCGGTGAAAGCCCACACGCGGCGTGAGTGTCATTTCCGCCGTGATGCCGTAATCGTCCAGAAAGGTTTTGTAATAACCCGCCTGCGCCACTTCATTGTCCTGCCGGAAGCGGGAGCGGTAGCCGGCGTCGGGATTGTCCTCCGTTCCGGCATCGAACCGGATGTCGCCCGTAACGGGCATCACCAGAATATCTCCCATTTCGGGAACGCCCGTGCCACTCAGGTGCGTATGCGAAAAACCCATGACCGAACGGTCGGCATCGTGATAACCCGAACAGTGTTCCCAGCCTTTGTTCCCGGTGTCAGGGCCTGCCTGCACCATCGAAAACGGCAGCGACGCAGCCGGATGCGTATGCCCCACATAGGCTGTCCCGATAAACGGATCGACATAGCGGGTCAGCGATTCCTGTTTGTCTCCCGTAGCGCCGGAAGAACAGGCCGTCAGCAAGGCGGCCCATACTATACAATAATACTTCTTCATCTGATATTTTTATTTAACTATTTTATATTCTCCTATATTGTTCTGTTTGTGATTTTCTATAGTACATACGGCTTCTCCATATAAATTCCTGTACACCGACGGCTTCAAAATTGCAATTTTGGCAAAAACAGTTGATTCGCACAGTTCATAACCCATCATTCAATTTTTAATTTCTTCTTCCTGATAGACATATTCGTAAGCGCCGATGGAGGGGCCGGTGTCACCCGTCAGCCGGTTGACGCCGTAACGGTCTACCGGGAACTGTTCCGAAACGGTGCGGTCGGCCCGGCCGATGCCTTCCGATTCATTCGCCAGCCGGAAGTCGTATTCGTAAGCTTCTTCCCGGGTCGCCGTTTTCAGGTAGGTCGGGCTTTTTATAAACAGATTCCGGACGAAACGCCCGTTTTCGATGCGGGCGGTCTTCATGAAGCAACTGTTGAAATAGTAGTTGAACGTGGCGTCATTCCCCTGCTGTTCCTCCGGTTCCTTCGTGAAAAACATCAGTTCGCCGCTGTAGAGATGCGTCGAATCCGCCGAAAAGCTGCCGTCAATGATGCAGTTGTCGAAGCGGGCCTCCTGTAACGGATAATCCGTTTCGTTTTCGTCGGATTTCAGATGATTGGACAGCATCAGGCAGGGACTTTGCAGGTTTCTGGATTTTCCGATTTTCTTGTAATTCGCCAGCGTACAGTGCACAAACCGGCATTTCCCGCCAATCAGCGCGACCGTTGCGTTCGTCGAATTGCTGAATTCGCTGTCGGAGGCTTCTATCCGGCAGTTGATGGCCACCAGCAGGTTGTCGTCCATGTTTGTTACCTGCGAATGACGGATGTCTATCTTTTTCCGTTCCGGAGTCGATTCCCGGAACACCAGCCCGGAAAAGCCGTTGCGTATGATGGCGTGGTTCAGTTCATTGTCGAAACTGGCGGACGTGAAATAAATCCCCCTCCACTGCCCCGGCACCCGGTCGTAGGGAAGGGCGATTTCGGCATAGATGTAATCCAGACGGTCGCCCCGGAAGAGCACCGGCTCGTCCTGCGTGCCGTTTGCCCTGAGCGTGCCGGCGACAATCAGGCTCGCGCGGTCGTGCATGTAAAAGCGGACGCCCTTTTCGAGGGTCAGCGTGACGCCTTCGGCCACCGTCAGGCTGTCGTACACCAGGTAAGGCAGGTCTGCCGTCAAAACGGTATCTTCCGTAAAGGTCACGCCGCCTTTTATCAGGTGAATATCCTGTCCGTAGGCCTGCAAGAGCACCGACTGGCGCACGCCGTTGGTGTAGAACAGAATCGAATCTTCGATAATCAAAGGCTGATGGGCGCCGTTCGGATTCACGGTTACTTCGACGGAAACATACAGGCTGTCTTTCTTCCAGATGTCAATCTCCCTGAACGAATCGCCCCTGCGTCCGTCCACATTGATGCGGAAACCGCTCTTCCCGGCGTTCGCCAGCATGATGGATTCAATTTTCAGCGCTTCCCCGTTCGGGTTATACACCATGAACTCTTTCGTAATGGAGCCGATGGACGAAAAAATCGTGTCAAAAGAAAGCGTATCCACCGAAAAACGCAACCGGTGGTCCGGATTCACGGAATAATCGTTTATCCCTTCACATCCGGGCAACATGCCGAGTACGGTCATCAGGACGGCGCATAAAACGGTTGCTTTCTTCATCATCAGGATTAATATGAATCAGTAGTTAGTAGTTAGTAGCCAGTAGTTAGTAGGGGCGAACCTGTGTGTTCGCCCGTACAAACGGGCCGCCGGCGGGCAAGCCGCACATCTCCATACCGGAATACGGCAACAGGCGCTGCATCTGCCGGAGTCATTTGATTTTGTATATAAATTAATGTATCCATTCTACTAACTACTGATTCGCATTAATAACAAGTCGCTTTTCTGTTTAAACGGATTTTTCGTCCGTCTATTATACCGGCGGAATGTTTTTTAACACCTCAAGCAGATGGCGCCACCACAAATCGACGGTCGCAATCTCAATCCGTTCGTTCGGCGAATGGACGTCGCGCAGGGTCGGCCCGAACGAAATCATATCGAGATACGGGTATTTTTCCAGAAAAAGCCCGCATTCCAGTCCGGCATGAATGGCCTTCACCTTCGGCTCTTTCCCGAACAGCTTCCGGTAAGCCTCCTGCGCCGTTTTGAGTATTCCGGAACGGGTGTCCGGCGCCCAGCCCGGATAGCCTTCGCCCTGTTCCACCGCGGCGCCCGCCAGTCGGAAAACGGCGGCAACCTGGTCGGCCACGGCCGTCTTTGCCGATTCAATCGAACTGCGCTGGCTGGTTCCCACCACAATCCGGTTTCCTTCTTTCATCTTCACCGAAGCCAGATTGGTCGATGTCTCCACCAGTCCCTCCATTTCGCTGCTCATTCCCGCTACGCCATGCGGACAGGCCAGCAGGGCATCCGTCAGCCGGCCGGTCAGTTCGTCGCCGAAACAGGTTCGGGGCGCCTCGACGGTCTCCATCGTCAGACGGACGCCGGGGTCTGTGTGTTTCAGTTCGTTTTCCACATCCGCCGCAAAATGATTCAGCAGAACGCGCGCCGCTTCACGGTCTTCCCGTTTCACGCCTGCCACCGCATAGCTTTCGCGCGCAATGGCATTGTGCAGATTGCCTCCCTCCAGCGCGGCGAGTACCGGCCGGAAATCCTTTTTCAGAAGGGAAAGAAAACGGACAAGCAGCTTGACCGCATTCCCCAGACCTTTGTGAATGTCGCTGCCGGAATGTCCGCCGTTCAGCCCGCCTACACTCAGGCGGAAATAGTGCAAATCCGCCGGCGCCGGCAGCGGTTCGTACGTAAAGGTGGCCGTCGTACTCTTGCCGCCCGCGCATCCGATGAACAGTTCGCCCTCGTCTTCACTGTCCAGATTCAGGAGGATGTTTCCGGTCATAAAACCTTTCTTCAAGGCGGCAGCCCCGGTCAGGCCGGTTTCCTCGTCCACCGTGAAAAGACACTCAAGCGGCCCGTGCTCCACGTCCTTCGAAGCCAGGATGGCCAGTTCCGCCGCGATGCCGATGCCGTTATCCGCCCCCAAAGTCGTCCCTTCGGCGCGGAGCCAGTCGCCATCGACCACCGTCACAATCGGGTCCCTGTCAAAATCATGTACTACATTATTATTCTTCTCACAGACCATGTCCAGATGCGATTGCAGAATCACGGTCGGCAGGTTCTCATAGCCCGGCGTGGCCGGCTTGCCGATTAGCACATTGCCGGCCGCATCTTTCCTGACGGGCAAATGGTGTTCCGCCGCAAAGTCTTCCAGATAGCGGATAATCTTCTCTTCTTTTTTGGACGGACGGGGAATCTGCGTCACTTCGTGGAAATATTTCCAGACGGCAAACGGCTGCAAATCGCTCAACGGGTTCCATTTTTCCTTGTTCATGTTTTGTTTCAATCAATTAATACTCTTTATACGCTGCTAAAAACAAGCATGATACGGGCCGGGGAACAAAAAAAAACGGAATTATTTCAAAAATCGTTCGTTCTATTTGCTTAAACTCGTATCTTTGCGTCCACAAATATAGAACAAAAATGATTGTCACAATATTATTTGCAATTATAATTCTTATGGGGTGCATTGCTTTGCTGAGTATCCGGGTGATACTGAAAAAAGACGGCCGGTTTCCGGACATGCACGTCGGTAATCAGGCCGCGTTAAGAGAAAAAGGGATTTACTGCGCGAAAACTCAGGACAGAGTTGAGGCCGGGAAAAAGAATCTCTTTGAACGGATGGATTTGAACTAATCAGAATATAAATTTCACTCAGTATGAAGAATATAAATTACGTGATTAACGGTGTTTTGGCAGTAGCCATATTGATTTTATTTATCCTGCAGTTTTCGGGAAAAAAGGACGGCCTGTCGCCCGTGGCGACGACCACCTCTTCGGGCGAGACGGTATCCGGTTTTCCGGTGGCTTATTTCAACGTGGATTCCCTGTTGCTGAATTACAACTTTTCAAGGGACTTGAACGAGCAGCTCGTGCGGAAACAGGAGAATGCCCGGGCAAATATTACGCAGCAGGCGCGTAATCTGCAATCCGAAGTGGACAACTTCCAGTACAAGCTGCGCAACGGCGCATTTGCCACGCAGGAAAGAGCGGAACAGGAACAGCAACGTATCCTGAAGAAGCAGCAGGACTTGCAGGCGCTCGAGGAAAGACTCACGCAGGAACTGCTGGACGAAAGCCAGCGTTTGAATGCCCAGTTGAGCGATACCATCCGGCTTCATCTGAGGCAATTCAATCAGGACAGGAATTATCAGCTTATATTCGGCAATGTCGGCGGAGCGCCGATTTATCAGGCGGAAGCCGCCTATAATATTACGGCCGAACTGATAGAATACCTGAATAAGAGCTGGTCGGGAACTCCTGTCGAGTGACCGGGAAGTATCGTAACAACAGTTTGTTGAAGTAGAACCGGTCGGGTGGTGTAACAACGCGCCATCCGACCGGTTTCTGTTTTGTATATAGGTAATCAAATTGTCGCGCCGGTCGAAATCTGATTTCCTACGTCCTGATTCAAGGAGGTCGCAATGCTGACGGAGGGAATCCCGACCGGATTGCGACCGTCATCAATGATGACGGAGCCGTCCCCGACCGGATTGTATCCGTCATCAATGGTGACGGAGCCGTCCCCGACCGGATTGCCTCCGTCATCAATGGTGACGGAGCCGTCCCCGACCGGATTGCGTCCGTCATCAATGGTGACGGAGCCCTACCCGACCGGATTGCATCCGTCAGCATTGCTGACGGATGGATTCAGATTCCGACCGGCGCAACAATTTGAATTGCAACCTTTGAAACTCCCCGCAAGCATACTTTCCGGGAAAATAGCTATCTTTGCAGCGGTTACTTTACCATATTATATCATTCTAATGGAATTATTATGTCACAAATTATCAAATGTATAGGTGTACTGACGTCCGGTGGCGACGCGCCGGGAATGAATGCGGCGATCCGCGCCATCACACGCGCCGCGATCTATAACGGCATTGCCGTGAAAGGCATTTACCGCGGTTACAGGGGATTGATCACAAACGAAATCGAAGAGTTCAAGACGCAAAACGTCAGTAATATCATCCAGCGTGGCGGCACGATTCTGAAGACCGCCCGCTGCGAAGAGTTCCGGACGCAGGAAGGCCGCAAACGGGCATACGAAATGCTCTGCCGGGAACAGATCGACGCGCTGGTGGTGATCGGCGGCGACGGTAGCCTGACCGGGGCGCGTCTGCTGGCGCAGGAGTACAACTATCCGATTGTCGGCCTGCCCGGAACGATCGACAACGACCTCTACGGGACGGATATAACCATCGGCTACGACACGGCGCTGAACACGGTGATGGAGTGCGTCGACAAGATACGCGACACGGCTTCGTCGCACGAACGGCTGTTTTTCATCGAAGTGATGGGACGCGATGCCGGTTTTCTGGCCCTGAACGGAGCCATCGCCTCCGGTGCGGAAGCGGCCATCATCCCCGAAATTTCGCTGGAAAAAGACCAGCTGGCGGAAATGATCGAAACAGGCTTCCGGAAATCCAAGAACAGCAGTATCGTACTGGTGGCCGAAAGCGAAGTGACGGGCGGGGCCATTGGCGTGGCGGAACGGGTGAAAAATGAATACCCGCAGTTCGAAGTTCGCGTTTCCATTCTCGGTCACCTGCAACGGGGCGGTTCGCCCTCGGCGCAAGACCGTATCCTGGCTACGCGCATGGGAGTGGCGGCAATCGACGCCCTGCTGGATGACCAGCGAAACGTAATGATCGGTATCCAGAACGGAGAAATCGTACACGTTCCGTTTGCCAAAGCCATCAAGAATGACAAGCCTATCAACCGGGATTTGCTGAATACGCTCCGGATTGTTTCCATGTGAGGCGCACGCCTTACCGGCTTTTCTCCAGAAAAAGGTCGATCAGTTGCCGGGCAGCAACGAAGGAACTGAGTTCGTTATTCACTACTTTCTGCTCCATCCGGGGGAGCAGGCGCTCAATCTCCGGATGATGATAGAAGGCGTTGCGCAGCATTTCGTGGATGCTCTCGTACATCCAGTAGCGGGACTGTTCGTTCCGTTTGTACGCGAAATAGCCGTTTTCCTTCGTGAACGCGATGTAGCTGTCAATCATTTCCCAGATTTCCTTTATCCCCAGATTGTAATACCCGGAATAGGTGAGTACCTGCGGCCTCCATCCGGAATCCGCAGGCGGGAAAAGGTGCAGGGCATTGCGGAAATGCGACGCGGCCAGTTTGGCGCGGTCGATGTTGTCGCCGTCGGCTTTGTTGATGATGATGCCGTCGGCCATTTCCATGATGCCGCGCTTGATGCCCTGCAATTCGTCTCCCGTGCCGGCCAGCTGAATCAGCAGGAAAAAATCGACCATCGAATGGACAGCCGTCTCGCTTTGTCCGACGCCGACGGTTTCCACAAAGACGGTATCGAAGCCGGCCGCTTCGCACAGGATAATGGTTTCGCGCGTCTTGCGGGCGACTCCCCCCAGCGATCCGGCCGTCGGGGAAGGGCGTATGAACGCATTTTTTTCGCGCGAGAGGGCTTCCATGCGCGTCTTGTCGCCCAGGATACTGCCCTTGGAACGTTCGCTGCTGGGGTCGATGGCGAGTACGGCCAGCTTGTGACCTTCCTTCAACATGTACATTCCGAAAGCGTCAATGGAAGTGCTTTTTCCGGCTCCCGGCACGCCCGTGATTCCAATCCGCACGGAATGCCCGCTCCGCGGCAGGCATCGCTCGATAATTTCCTGCGCTTGCCGGTGATGTTCGTCTTTGGCGCTTTCAATCAGGGTGACGGCCTGGCTGAGGATGGCAATATCGCCGCGAAAGATGCCTTCCGTAAACTCGGAGGAGGTAAACCGCCTGGGACGCGGGGGCCTTTTTAAATAAGGGTTGACGGTCGGCGCGTCCGTCACGCCCTCATTTACTTTCAGCCCCCTGTATTGCGCCTCGTTTTCGGGATGTTCCATCGTTATCTGTATCCTTCGGCGGTGACTCTGATGTTGCGTACCGGCCCGCCGGGGTCGTTGCATACGAGGTACACGTCCGCGGCTAACTGACCTTTCACGGTTTTCGGAGAAAGAATCACGTTCATGGCAATGGTCTCTCCGGCCCGCAGCGTCTTCTTGGCCATTGTGACCTGAACACGTTCATCGTCGCTGCCGGCGCTGTGAAACGTCAAATCCGACTTCCCTTCGTTGGTGACCATAATCTGCCGGGATACGGATTTGTTTCCCCAACTGAAGAATCCGCTTTTCTTCAACTTGCCGAAATCCATCACGGTATTCGAAAGCTGAACCGCCGGAGCGTTCGCTTTTTCTTCCGCCGTCAGTTTCGAAAAGTCATTGACAAAATTCATAATCAGCGGAACGGCCTGCTTGACCGTCGCGCCCGATTTACTCACGGCTTTCCACGTGATGTGTCCCAGCATGTGTCCCCGTTTGTCCGGCAGCCTGGATGCATCAAGCGTGATTTTGAACCGCTCCGCTTTTCCGCCTGTCAGTACCGCCGGCGTTTCCAGCCGGATATATTCCGGAACGTCCTCGAGCGAAAGCGTTACGTCTTCGTTCGAGAAATTCCGTATCCATATCTCCTGTTTGACTTCCGCTCCGGGACGGACGGTGTAAAACAGAAAGGCCTTCCGTTCCAGCTGGACGGTTCCGATGGTGTCGTGAAAGGCGCGCTGCAGCGTGGCGCGCTTGGGCACCACATCCCCTTTGATTGTCAGCCGCAGGCGCGGTCGTTTGTCATTGGTGAAAATCGTCACATTCTTCTGGAACGGGCCGGGCCGGTTCACCGGGTCGAACGCGATTTCCACGTAACCGCTTTTTCCCGGCGGAACCGGCTCTTTTGTCCACTGCGGCTGCGTACAGCCACAGGATGACTGGACATGCGTGATGAGCAGGGGTGCGTCTCCCGTATTTTTAACCTCAAACACGTGGGAGGCAAAACCGGCTTCCTCTTCGACCAGTCCGAAATCGTGGGTGCTCTCCGGCAGCGTAGCCACCGGCGTTCCTTCCGTTTCCGCCTTCCCGTCCTGCGGACGAACCGGCTGACACAGCAAGAATAACCCGAAAAAAACGAGGGCAAATGCCTGCGTTGTCTTCAACATCCTGTTTCCGGTTTAGGGTTACTTTGGAATCACGTTTCCCCGAATCGTCAGCTGATAGCTGCCGGTACTTCCGTTACTGTATATGCTGATCCCTTTCGTAAACCTGTTCGGCCGTCCTTTCGGATCGTAAGTAACTTTCACCTCGCCGGTTTTGCCCGGAGCAATCGGTTCTTTGGTCCATTCGGGCGTCGTACAGCCGCATGAGGCTACGACTTTTGAAACGACCAGGGGCAGTTCGCCGTTGTTGAGGATGGTAAACGTATGAGATACCGGGCCGTCCGCCTCGTTGATATCTCCAAAATCGTACGAGGCGCTGTCCGCCACCGTAATAGACGCTTCCTTCTGTTGTGCATGGACCATTCCGGAAGTCAGTAAAACAGTCATTAATACAAATAAAACACGTTTCATATTATTCTTTTTTATAGTTAAAACCGACGCAAAGTTAGTGCTAATTCTTTATGGTTGTATCCGAATGTCCCTTATTTTTTCTTATATAGGTAGAAAAAGTATGAGCATAGGGATTTTTATCGTCCGGCGGGAAGTCCTGACGGCCTGTTTCCGTCCATTCCGCAGCGGTGAAAGACGGGAAAAAAGCGTCGGCATCCGCAAACGTATGATGTATTTCGGTCAGGTAGATTTTCCCAGCGAGGGGCATCGCCTGCCGGTACACCCCGGCGCCGCCGATGATAAACACTTCTTCCTCCCCTTCACAGGCCGCCAGCGCCTCCTGCAGCGAACGGCTGACGTCGCAATGTTCGTAATGCCTGTCCGGACCGGCGCTGAGCACCCTGTTTTTCCGGTTGGGCAGGGCACCGCCAGGCAGGGATTCAAACGTTTTCCGTCCCATAATCACCGTATGACCGGTGGTAATCTCCCTGAAACGCTTCATGTCGCGGGGCAGACGGCACAGCAGCTGTCCGTCCTTACCGATGGCCCCCTGTTCGTCCGTCGCGACGATAATGGAAATGATACTCATGCGATTGAATCTTTGAATTATTGAATCATTGAATTATTGAATTCTTGAATCATGGAATCTTTGAATCTCATACCGATACTTCGCCCCTGATATGGGGGTGGGGGTTGTAACTGACCAGTTCGAAGTCTTCGTACCGGAAGTCGAAAACAGACTGCACGGCGGGATTGATTTTCATCTGCGGGAGCGGACGGGGCGTTCGCGTCAGCTGCAACCGCACCTGTTCGAGATGATTGTTATAGATATGCGCGTCGCCCAGCGTATGGACGAAATCGCCCGCTTCCAGTCCGGTCGCCTGCGCCATCATCTGCAACAGCAACGCATAGGAGGCAATATTGAACGGCACGCCCAGAAAAATGTCGGCGCTCCGCTGGTACAGTTGCAGGCTCAGCCGTCCGCCGGCCACGTAGAACTGAAAGAAGGTGTGGCAGGGCGGAAGGTTCATGTTGGCAAGGTCGCCCACGTTCCAGGCGCTGACGATGATGCGCCGCGAATCGGGACTGTGCCGGATGGCATGAACGGCGTCGCTGATCTGGTCAATAAAGCCGCCGTTATAATCCGGCCACGAACGCCACTGATAACCGTAGATGTGTCCCAGGTCGCCGTGTTCGTCCGCCCATTCGTTCCAGATGCGCACGCCGTGTTCCTGCAGGTAGCGTACATTCGTATCGCCCTGCAGAAACCACAGCAGTTCGTAGATGATCGATTTCAGATGCAGCTTCTTGGTCGTCAGCAGCGGGAATCCCTCGCGCAGGTCGAACCGCATCTGATACCCGAAGATGCTCCGCGTGCCCGTGCCCGTGCGGTCCTGTTTGTCCACTCCCTGCCGGAGCACGTCTTCAAGCAAGTTTATATATTGTCTCATAACACGTGCAAAAGTAAACAATAAAATGACCGGAACAAAATAATCCCGGCGAAAGGGGGGTGCAGGGGGGATGTCCCCGTCGCCCCTGTCTGAACCGGGATTTACGGGATTTAAGGATGCGCAGGATGATATATGCCATCCTTGTAATGCGGGATTTAAGGAATTACCGGCAGTTCTCCCTGATCAGTTTGTCTACCAGCGGGTCGCCGAGTTCTCGGGCCTTTTGGAAGGCGTTGCAGGCTTCGTCCTTTTTCTCCTGCCTGAGATAACTGATTCCCAGCAAACGATGGCTGGACGCAAAGTCCGGGTCTATGGACAGGGCCTTCTGCAAACTCTCCTGCGCCTTGGCCGGCTGCTGCCGACGGAGGTATATGGATGCCTCTTCCGCGTAATAGACAGCGTTTTGAGGATCCAGAATGATGGCGGAAGAAATGTCTTTCTGCGCGCCCTCCAAATCGCCGGCACGGAACCTGGCCTGTTCGCGGAGGTAATAAAACGTATCCGATACGTTCCCGGCCATCAGGGTATAGCACCGGTCATAGTCAGCCGCAGCCGCATCATACATGCCAAATTGCATCTTCAATTCGGCGTTTTCCTGCAGGTAAACCAGCGCATCATTCGGCAGGGCGGCGCTTTTTTCTATCGCACTGTCCATTAATGCGATTACCTCTACCGGATTCGCCCCCGGCATCTGCTGTCTGGCTTTGGCCGCCATGTAACAGGAAATGCCCGAAGACAGCGGACTTTGCGCCACCATCCGGTATGATTCGTAGGCCTGTTCGTAGTCGCCCAGATAAAAGGCAATGTCGCCTTCCAGCTGGCGGTAAGCCGGGTCGTCGTTTTCGGCAATCGCCTTCCGGACATTCGCCCGTGCCGCCTCCACGCTCCAGACGGGTGACTGCAGCGTGCTGTCGTCCGACGCCACGCCATAAATCAGTTTTGCCTGTTCGTAGAAACGTTCTCCCGGCTTGTCCATGTACTTTGCTGCCGTCTCCAAATCCGCCTGCGCCAGCGAAAGCAGGTTCATCCGTTCCGCGTCCGAAGCGGCCAGTTCCTTCCGGTGGTGGGCATAATGCGAAGCCCTGTTCAGGTAGCCGGTGGAAACCTCCGGAAACGAAGCGATAAAATCGGTCAGGGTCTCCAGATAAGTCGGCACATCCTGCTGCGAGGTATAGAGCATCAGTGCAATCTGCGCATCTTCCGGCGTTGCTGCCCAGGCCTTGCGGATATTGATGGCTGCGTAGGTCTTGTTGAATACGTCCATCGAAGCAATCCGGATATCAAGGATATAGGGGACGGATATGCCATACGTTTGATGATTGCCGGAGGCATCCTCCTGCGCCAGGGCAAAGACCTCGCCTTCGGGCGTCAGCAGGGGAAAACTGATTTGCGAGGAAGTCAGGGGCGCATCAATCTTGAAATAACCGTATGATTCCTTTATCCTGGAGACTTCCACAATCGTCCCGCCCGGGATGGCCGCACCCTTTTCGACGCCGTATGGCAGGAGGTAAAC
>JAISEZ010000080.1 GCA_031263835.1 Tannerella sp. | reverse complement strand
GGAAAACACAGTTTCACCTCCGCCGCAAAACCGTAGGGGCGAACCTGCGTGTTCGCCCTTACACCTGCATGTTCGCCCCAACTGCAGGCAGGGTTATATTCCAAGCGAAGCCAGCGAGAGAATGAGCCAATGAGAGAATGAGCCAATTCATTTTCACATTGACTCATTCTCACATTGGCTCATTTTCTTTCTGGTGCTGGGGGCGCAGGAGGTCGATGACTGTTTTGACGGGATTGAACGTTTCGGGCGGCATTTCGACAAAGACGGTGTTCCAGTCGCTCATTGCGCCGTTCCAGAGGCCGGGCAGTTCCAAAGCTTTCAGTTCACGGCCGTCATGGCTTTTGCGCGAGATGAAGCCGGCGTTCCGGTCCACGAAGTCCGGCAGGTGATATTTCCTTCCGTCCGGGCCTTTCAGGGCGCACACAAGGTCTACGGGATTGAAGTAGGCGCTCTGTTCGAAGAGCGCTTTCTGCTGCGAATCTGACAGGTCAATCTGCGAACTTTCCACGATTTGCAGCGAGACCGTGCCGTCTTCCGCGCCCCTGACCAGAAAGGGGCCGCCGCCCGGTTCGCCGGCATTGCGCACCATCCCGCACACGCGCAGCGGACGCAACAGTTTCCGCCTGATATAGAGAATCAGTTCCGCGTCTTCGAGATACTTCATTTCCGGATTCTTGACGCACAGCCGGTTTTGCAGGAAATAAATCATCTCCTCCACCTGTTCATGCGTATAGTCGCCGCTTTCGATGCGGCGAAGGTAGCCGAATATCTTTTCCTGCAGGTCAACCAGCAGCCCGGCCAGCGCCTTCCTGTACGACACCGTCGGCGCCTTGAGGTGGTCGGGGACGACGTTGTCGATGTTCTTGATGAATACCACGTCGGCGTCCACCCGGTTCAGGTTCTCGAGCAGCGCCCCGTGGCCGCCGGGACGGAACAGCAGCGTGCCGTCGGCTTCGCGAAACGGCCCGTTGCCGGCATCTGCGGCGACGGTGTCGGTGCAGGGCAACTGCTCGCTCCACGAAATCACGTATTTCACGCCGAACAGCCGTTCGTACAGCGGCGCCTTTTCCTTCGCCAGCCGTTCGAACTGTGGCCGGTGCGCAGCCGACACCGTCAGGTGGATATGCACCTCGCCCGCCCGGTTCGAGGCATACAGCGCGCCTTCGACCAGATGTTCCTCCAGCGCCGTCCGCACACCCCCGCCGGCGCAGGTGTGAAACGGGAGCAGACCCTTGGGCAGCCGGCCGTAATCCAGCCCGTCCCCGTCCAGCAGGGTGGCCGCCACCGTTCGGTAGCGCCCGGCCGCCAGCAGCGCGGGGATGTCTTTCCCTTCCTTCGCGCGGCAGCGTTCGTTCAGGGCGCCGTAAAAGGCAAACCGGGCAATCCCGTCGAAAAACCGCTTCTCGAACGCCGTGGCCGGCGTCTCGCGGGTAGCCGACAGAAAGGCATACAGCTCCTTGAACATGCGGCTGGCGGCGCCGGATGCCGGAACGAATTTCAGGACGGTACGGTTCTCTGCCCGGTAGGCGTCCCAGCGTTTGATACAGTTTTCGCGTTCTTCTTGCGTAAAGGCGCAGACCCCTTTCTGCAGGGTGGCCGGAGCAACAATCTCCATGAACGGAAATCCCCTTGAGAAACAGGCCAGCTGCTCCTTCAGCCGCGACTCCGGTATCTGTTTTTCCGACAGCAGTTGCCGGTCTTCTTCTGTCAATATCATACGACAACGAAATTACAAATCGGGACAAATATATGAAAATACCCGGCAAAACGGACGACCGTGTCACGAAAAAGTCATATTTTTACCCCCTGAATTGAGTTTAATCATGCGAATCGGGAAAGAACAGCAATAGTAGTCAGTAGTCAGTAGTTAGTAGTTAGTAGAAAGGCAACAGGTTCGCTGTACGGCAATCGGATTTCTATTCTACTAACTACTGACTACTAACTACTAACTACTCTCGATTCACATTAAATCATTACGGAATATGAGTACAACAGTTCCATTTTTTACGCCGGAAGAAAAGAAGACCTTTTTCTCCGTATATCGCCGGTTGCTCACGGACCTGTCGTCCTGTCTGGAGAAGGACGACATCCGGAAAATGAAGGCATTGATGAAACAGATTGACGTGAACGTCTGCTACGGACGCGACCCGAACGGCATCAACGGCCTGCTGCGCAACGTGTCCACCGCCCTGATTGCGACCTCGGACATCGGCCTGCGGCGGACGGCCGTGCTTGCCATGCTGCTCTACCGGCCGGTGCTGAAGGAGCACATCCCGGTCGAAGACGTGGAAGCGGCCTTCGGACAGGACGTCTCGCTCCTGATTCGCCGCCTGCAGAAGACCTCCGCCCTTTATGCCCGCAATACGGCGGTTCATTCCGAAAATTTCCATCACCTCCTGTTTTCCTTTGCCGAAGACGTGCGGGTGATTCTGATTATGATTGCCGACCGGCTCTGCATGATGCGTTTCGGCAAGCAGTTCAAGGCGGAAAACCGTCTCCGCCTGGCCACCGAAGTGTCGTACCTCTACGCCCCGCTGGCGCACCGGCTGGGACTGTACAAAATCAAGAGCGAACTGGAAGACCTGTCGCTCAAGTACGTCGACCCGGAACAGTATAACGGCATCAAGGCCAAACTGAACGAGACCAAACGCTCGCGCGACGCCTACATTGCCGAATTTATCGAACCGGTCAGGCGGAAACTCGAAGTCGCCGGCCTGCAGTTCGACATCAAGGGACGCACCAAATCCATCCACTCCATCCACAACAAGCTGAAGAAACAGCAGGTGGATTTCGAGAAAATCTACGACCTGTTCGCCATCCGCATCATCCTCGACACGCCGCCCGACAGGGAACGTTCAGAATGCTGGCAGGCGTTTTCCATCATTACGGACATGTACCAGCCGAATCCCCACCGGATGCGCGACTGGATTTCCGTCCCGAAAAGCAACGGCTACGAAAGCCTGCACGCCACGGTGCTCGGCCCGCAGAACCGCTGGGTGGAGGTGCAGATTCGCACCCGGCGCATGGACGAAATCGCCGAACGGGGACTGGCGGCGCACTGGAAATACAAGGGCGTCAGGGAAGAGCGCGGGCTGGACGAGTTCATGAACGACGTGCGCGCCATGCTCGAAACGCAGGACATGTCGCCCCTGGATGCTATGCAAACCTTCCGGATGAACCTCTATCAGGACGAAATCTACGTTTTCACGCCGGACGGCGAGCTTCTCAAGCTGGCCCGCGGCGCCACGGTGCTCGACTTTGCCTTTGCCATTCATTCCCGGCTGGGCTGCCGCTGCGTGTCGGGCAGGGTGAACGGGAAAAACGTGCCGATTCGCCACCTGCTGAGCAACGGCGATACGGTGGAAATCATCACCTCGCCCTCCCAAAAGCCCAAACAGGACTGGCTGTCGTTCGTGGCCACCGGCAAGGCGCGTTCCAAAATCCGGCAGGCCATCCGCGAAGAATCGGCCAGGACGGCCGAGTATGGAAAGGAACTGCTGCAGCGGCGTTTCAAAAACCGGAAAATCGACGTGGACGAGGCTGTTCTGATGCGCTACATCAAGAAAAAGGGCTTCAAGACGGTGACGGATTTCTACCTCGGCCTTGCCGAAGAACGGCTGGACGTCAGTCATGTCATGGATGAATACCTCGAACTTGAGCGCAGGGAGAAGGAAGTCGCCGAACACCCGGAAGTGCGCAGCGCCGAACAGTTTGTCGTCCCCCCGCAGACGGACGAAACCGACCTGAACCGGGACGTGCTGGTCATCGACCGGAACCTGACGGGCATTGACTACAAGCTGGCCCGCTGCTGCAATCCCATCTATGGCGACGCCGTATTCGGTTTCGTTTCGACGCAGGGCATCAAGATTCACCGGACGAACTGTCCCAATGCGCAGGAAATGTTCAGCCGCTTCGGGTACCGCGTCGTGCAGGCGCGCTGGAGCGGGAAGACGGATGCCGGCTACAGCGTGACGCTGCGCGTCATCGGGCACGACGACATCGGCATCGTGACCAACATCACCTCCGTCATCTCCAGGGAAAGCAGCATGACCCTCCGCTCCATTCACGTGGATTCCGTCGACGGGCTTTTCCAGGGCGACATCACCGTCCTGCTGAGCAACACCTCCGCCATGGAACAGCTAATCAGGAAAATCAAAAGCGTCAAAGGGGTCAAACAGGTCAGCAGACTGTTTTGAGCGGTTTTACCGGATATGCCGGCATAGATGAAGGGCGCATTTCAATTTGTCGCACCCCCAATCACATGAATAACCCCCCGGTGAAGCGCAGGAGGGCACTGAAAAAGTCCCGATGAAAAATTTTTCTGTGATTTTCAGGTTACAGACAACTGTTTTTTTTCGTACTTTTGTCCCCGGATGGAGGTCATACAGCCTCCTGTATTATGAAAGTTAAAAATCGGATTTCAAGTGATTTACAATTAAAAAACAGTACGCTCTATTTGCTCGTCACCCTGTCGGCAATGACGGCATTTGCACCCCTGGTTACGGATATGTATCTGCCATGTCTGCCTGCATTAACCGCGTATTTCGATACATCTACTTCACTGGTACAACTCACTGTTTCAACAAGTATGCTTGGAATAGCCGCCGGGCAGCTGCTCTTTGGCCCTGTCAGCGACAAAACGGGACGCCGCCGGCCGCTTTTCGCTTCCTTTATCCTTTATTTGCTGTCAACCGTTGCCTGCCTGTTTGCCCGAAACATTTATCTGTTGATCGGTTTCCGCTTGTTGCAGGGCCTGGGGGCTGCCGGCAGCATTGTCATTTCAAGGTCGGTGGCGACCGATTTGTTCAGAGGGAAAGAGTTGCTGGCCTTTCTTGCGCTGATTGCAGCCGTACAGGGAATTGCGCCGGTAGTTGCGCCTGTGGCCGGAGGCGTATTGCTGCTGTTTACCGACTGGCGGGGCATCTTCTTTTTTCTCGGCGTTCTCGGACTGGCCGTGTCCGGAGCAGGTGCATACCTGAAGGAATCGCTCCCGTCCCGTAAACGCGCGAACGTGCCCGTCATTCACATCTTTAAATTTTTCATTCCCGTTGTGAAAAACAGGCGATTCATGCTTTATGTAGCCCTGCTGTCGTTTTCCATGGCCATTATGTTTGCCTATATTGCGTCGTCGCCGTTTATTTTTCAGGAACATTACGGCGTTTCGCCTGTCGCGTACAGCCTCTTTTTTGCCGGCAACGCTTTGGCGTTAACTGCCGGCAATGTCCTGTCGGCAAAGGGGAAAGCACCTCGCCGGACATTGAAATACAGCGTAACCGGGCTGTTTGTTTGCACTTTGTGGACGGGCGTTTTGCTGCTGTCGGACGCCTCCATTATTTATTTTTGCCTGGCGCTTTTCCTGTCCCTGTTTTTTGCAGGGGCTACTTTCCCCGTTTCCACGCATTTGGCGCTTGCTCTGGAGGAAAAATACAAAGGGACGGCTTCGGCCATTCTTGGCGCGAGCACGTTTTTTGCCGGCGGTATCGTAATGCCCCTGTCGGGACTCGGAAACATCCTGCATTCAACGGCATACGCGATGACCGGAAGCGCGCTGACTGCCCTTTTCCTGCTTTTTGCAATTCATAAAACAGATAAAATATAAAACTCATGGAACTGAAAGAATTAACCGCGTCAAACGTTTGGGATTTGACCGAAGAAGAAGCTTTCCGTCTGACCGAAAGAATCATGACTGAAATGGAAAGCAGGGAAGAGCGAAATGCAAAAATCAAGATGATTTCTTCGGCTTTTGACTTCCGAACGGTAAGCAGGTCAAAAAAGGCATTCATACAAAGTTTGTCGATGCTCGGCTTTCAATTTTTCGCCGTAGAGAACGAAAAAACGATACTCCGGGGACTTTGCAAACGAAAAAAATCATCTCAGAGTGTTTTTTAAATCATTATACGAACTTAATTAAATAATTATGTCAAAGACAATTAGTGAGCAGGTTGCAAAAGCCGAAATGCTGGTTTCAGGCTTAAAGAAGTATCCGGAGACAGCAAGAAATGTCCGTCTGGATATGCAGGCAATTGCCGAGCTGGAATCCGAAACGCAGGTTCTTGCCGGACAGAATCAGGAACTTGAGCATCTTACGGAAGAAGCAAGGCGCATTTCAAAGGTGGCGAACCGGAAATTAGCGGAAGTTCGGAAAAAGTATCAGGCAATCAAGAAGAAAGTCAAGATGAATACCGAATCATCCCAATGGAGGCACGTCGGAATTATGGACAAAAAATGAACGGTTATTCTGCTGCCGACTTGCATGAATAGATTAAAACTGCGAATTTCATTTGTGAATAAAAATATTCCAGTCCTCTTTTAGTCTCTTTGCCTTTTCTGCCGTTTATTTTTCCGCGTCATTCTGCATCTGCTGATTCGGTGTGCCGAAAAGCGTTGCGGAGGTAGCGTCTTCGATTTTCACGTGCACATACTGTCCGATTTTGCAGTTTTGCTTATCGAAGACAACGACCTTGTTTTGTTCGGTGCGGCCGAACAGCTGTTCGCGCGAACGTTTGGAAAAACCTTCCACCAGCACCTCGAACACCTTGCCGGTGTCGCGTCGGTTAGCGGCCTCCGAGAGCCGGTTCTGCAACTGAATCATCCCCTGCAGCCGGCGGATTTTCACCTCTTCCGGCACGTCGTCGGGCAGGTGTCCGGCGGCATACGTGCCCGGCCGCTCGGAGTACTTGAACAGGAACGCGGCGTCAAACCCGACTTCGCGCATCAGCGAAAGCGTCTCTTCGTAATCCTCTTCCGTTTCGGAATGATAGCCGCAGAAAAGGTCGGTCGAGATGCCGCAGTCCGGCAGCAGGCGGCGAATGGCGGCGATGCGCTCCAGATACCACTCGCGGGTATATCTGCGGTTCATCACCTTCAGCATCCGCGAACTGCCCGACTGGGCTGGCAGGTGGATATGTTTGCAGATGTTCCGGTGTGCCGCCATGACGTGCAGAGTCTCGTCGCTCATGTCCTTCGGGTGCGAGGTCGTGAAGCGGATGCGCATGTCCGGCGCGGCTTCGGCCACGCGGGCCAGCAGCTGCGGAAACCCGACGCTCTCTCCCTCCGTCCCGAAACGGTACGAATTGACATTCTGCCCCAGCAGGGTGACTTCGCGGTATCCCCGCACCCGCATGTCGCACACTTCATTCAGTATACTGCCCAGGTCGCGGCTCCGTTCGCGTCCGCGCGTGTACGGCACAATGCAGTAGGTACAGAAATTATTGCATCCGCGCATGATGGAAATAAATCCGGAGATACGGATGCCGCCCAGTTTCAGCGGAATCACATCCCTGTAGGTCTCCTGCGTCGACAGTTCCACGTTGATGGCCTTCTCGCCGCGTTCGACGGCGCCGGCCAGGTTCGGCAAGTCCATGTAGGCGTCCGGCCCGGCCACCAGGTCGACCCCGTGTTCCCGAATCAGTTCCTCCCGGACGCGCTCGGCCATGCAGCCCAGCACACCGATAATCAGCCGTTTCTTTTTCTTCCGGAACGACTGGAAATATTGCAGGCGTCCCAGCACACGCTGTTCGGCATTGTCGCGTACCGAACAGGTATTTACAAAAATGGCGTCGGCTTCTTCCGGATGTTCCGTCACGGTGTAGCCGTCCGTCTGCATGATGGAGGCGACGACTTCGCTGTCGGCCACGTTCATCTGGCAACCGTACGTCTCCATGTATAATTTGCGCGTTGCGTGCGGGATGTCTGGATTGTTCATATTCTTTTTTCCGTCAAAAATTTCTCTGTTCCAAAAGAAACAGCTACTTTTGGGCGCAAATGTAAAAAATTAAAGCGGAATGGACAATCATATCGGAGACTGGTTATATTATATTGTGATTATCGTGGTGGCCGTCGTCAGCTTCGCCGGCAACCTGAAAAAGAAGAAGCCGCAGGAGGAAACGCTGTCGCCCGCGCCCTCGATGGAGGACCTGGAGGATATGCTGCCGCCGGCGCCGCCGGTACAGGCGCAGCGAAGGAAAAGCCCGCCGCCCGCGCCAAGGTTCCGCCCGTCGCGGTCTTCCTTTCTGTCGCCGCCCGCGGAAGAAGGCAGCCGCATGTTGACGGATGATATGCCCGTCGTCACGGGGGAAAAGAGAACGGCATGGGTGGACGAACTGAATTTAACGGATACGGACACCTTCCGCAAAGCCTTTATTTCTGCGGAAATACTGAACCGGAAATATTGAGTTCCGGAAAAAAATGAACCCCGCCGTTTTGACGGTTGTTATTACATTGCTATCTTTGCAGCGGGAAAGTCCAAAGATTCAATGATTCCATGATTCAATGATTCAGGGGCGGATGCACAGGATTTTCCCGCGTAAAATACAGTACGTAATAAACTAAAACGAAATGGCTTTAAAATTCATTACTGCCGAAGAGGCAGCAACTTTTGTCAATCACGACGACAGTGTCGGATTCAGCGGGTTCACGCCGTCAGGCTGTCCCAAAATCATTCCCCAGGCGATTGCCGTGCGTGCGGAAGCAGAGCACGCAAAGGGGAATCCCTTTCAAATCGGAGTTTTCACAGGCGCCTCCACGGGCGACCGTATCGACGGCGCGCTGGCGCGTGCCAACGCCGTGAAGTTCCGCAGCCCCTACCAGTCGAGCAAAGACCTGCGGGCATCGCTCAACGCGCGCAGGGCGCAGTATTTCGACCTGCATCTTTCCACGCTGGCGCAGGACCTGCGCTACGGCTTCTTCGGAAAGCTCAACGTAGCGGTCGTCGAAGCGGCCGACGTGACCGAAGACGGTGAAATCCTCCTCACGGACGCAGTCGGCAACTCGCCGACCTTCTGCCGGATGGCGGACCGGATTCTGGTCGAACTGAATCATTTTCATCCGAAGGAAATCCGCGGGATGCATGACCTGTACGAACCGGCAGACCCTCCGTACCGTCGCGAGATACCCGTCTACACGCCCTCCGACCGGATTGGGTCGCCGGTGCTGAAAGTCAGTCCGGACAAAATCGTCGGCGTGGTGGACACCACGACGCAGCCGGACGGCAGCACCTTCACACCGCTCGACGACGTCACGCTCGACATCGGACGCAATGTAGCCGCCTTTCTGGTGAGCGAAATGAACGCCGGACGCATCCCCGCCTCCTTCCTGCCCCTCCAGAGCGGCGTGGGCAACATCGCCAACGCCGTGCTGGGATGCATGGGCGAAAACGAGGGCATCCCGCCGTTCAGCATCTTCACCGAAGTGATTCAGGACGCCGTCATCAAGCTGATGAAGCAGGGACGGGTCACGTTCGCCAGCGGCTGCTCGCTCACGCTCAGCACCGAGGCGCTGAACGAGGTGTATTCGAATCTCCCCTTCTACAGGGACAGGCTCCTGCTCCGTCCGCAGGAAATATCCAACAATCCCGAAATCGTCCGACGCCTGGGGCTGATTACCATCAATACGGCGCTGGAAGTCGATATTTTCGGGAACATCAATTCGACGCACGTATCGGGCACCCGGATGATGAACGGAATCGGCGGTTCGGGCGACTTTACGCGCGGCGCCTACCTCTCCGTCTTCACCACGCCCTCGACGGCCAAGGACGGTAAAATCAGCGCGATTGTACCGATGGTCTCGCACACGGACCACAGCGAACATTCCGTCAAGGTCATCGTCTCCGAATACGGCGTGGCCGACCTGCGCGGGACTTCGCCCGTTCAGCGCGCGCGCCTCATCATCGACCACTGTGCGCATCCCGACTATCGCCCGCTGCTGCACGAATACCTGAACAGGGGCGTTGCCGGACATACGCCGCAAGACCTCAAAGCCTGTTTTGCCTTCCACCGCGCGCTGGCGGACAGAGGCGACATGCATCTGGTGGACTGGAGCAGCTGCTGACCGGCTTGTCGAGATTCAAAAACAGTAAAGGCATCCCGTTGTGTTAGACCTTCCGTCCATCCGTTCGGATTTCCCGATATTGCAGCGCGAGATTTACGGCAAACCGTTAGTCTATCTCGACAACGCGGCTACGACGCAGAAACCGCGCTGCGTGGTCGAGAAACTGACCGAAGGGTATTACCGCACCAATGCGAACATCCACCGTGGCGTGCACTTCCTCAGCCGGCAGGCTACCGAAGCCCACGAAGAAGCGCGGCGCACGGTACGGCAGTTTCTGAACGCCCGCTCCGCCGCGGAAATCATCTTTACGCGCGGCGCCACCGAGGCAATCAACCTGCTGGCCTCAAGCTACGGCAAAGCCTTCATGCGGCCGGGCGACGAAGTGATTGTCACGGCGATGGAACATCACTCGAACATCGTCCCCTGGCAGTTGCAGGGGATGACGCTGAAGGTGATACCGCTCAACGGACGGGGCGAGCTGGAGATGGAAGCCTGCGAGCGGCTGTTTACCGAACGGACGCGCCTGGTGGCCGTCACGCACGTATCCAACGTCCTGGGGACGGTCAATCCCGTGGCCGACCTCATCCGGACAGCTCACCGGCACCATGTCCCCGTACTGATTGACGGCGCGCAGGCCGTGGCACACCGGCCCGTGGACGTGCAGGCGCTGGACGCCGACTTTTATACCTTTTCCGGACATAAAATCTACGCGCCCGCGGGCATCGGCGTCCTGTACGGCAGGGAACAGTGGCTCGAACGCATCCCGCCGTATCAGGGCGGCGGCGAGATGATTGCGTCCGTGTCCTTCGAGAAAACAAGCTTCAATGAACTCCCCTACAAGTTTGAAGCCGGCACGCCGGATTTCATCGGGAGCACGGCGCTGGCAGAGGCGCTGCGCTACGTCTCCTCCTTCGGCTGGGAGGCCATTGCCGCCCACGAGGAAGCCCTGCTGACGTATGCCACGCAGCAGCTGGACGGTGCGGGAGCGCACATCTTCGGGCGGGCGGCGGCGAAAAGCAGCGTACTGTCCTTTGCGCTGGAGCGGATTCATCACTATGACACGGGGATGCTGCTGGACGGGCAGGGGATTGCGGTGCGCACGGGTCATCACTGCGCGGAGCCGCTGATGCGGGCGCTGGGCGTGGAAGGGACGGTGCGCGCCTCGTTTGCCCTCTACAACACCAGGGAAGAAATAGACGCGCTGATGGCGGGTATCGAACGGATTAAAGACATGTTTTGAATGGCGCTGCTGCCTTACCTGAACGCCCGTTGCGTGGAAGCGGGATGCGACGAAGCCGGGCGCGGATGTCTGGCAGGCGCGGTATATGCCGCGGCCGTGATTCTGCCGCCGGACTTCCGCAACGCCGAACTGAACGACAGCAAGCAGCTGAGCGCGAAGAAACGGTATGAACTGCGGACGGTCATCGAGCGGGAAGCCGTTGCCTGGGCGACGGGCATTGTCACGCCGGAAGAAATCGACCGGATAAATATCCTGCAAGCCTCTTTTCTGGCGATGCACCGCGCCGTCGCACAGCTGCAAACGCTTCCCGAACACCTCCTGATTGACGGCAACCGCTTTACGCCCTATCCCGGCATTCCCCATACGGCCATCGTCAGGGGCGACGGCAAATACATGAGTATTGCGGCGGCGTCGGTGCTGGCGAAGACGTATCGCGACGACTGCATGGACGCGCTGGACAGGCTTTATCCGCTTTACCGCTGGGCCAAAAACAAAGGCTACCCCACACAGGCACACCGTGACGCCATCCGCCGCTACGGCATCACACCCCTCCACCGGAAAAGCTTTTCTTTAGTGATTAGTGATTAGTGATTAGTGATTAATGCGTAGTTAGTAGGGGCGAAATGCTTTCGCCCGGGTAAATACAGAATCGAATATTTCCCCCTTATCGCTGATTACGGTGTGCAGTCTGAAACCGTAAAACCGCCCCGCAGTGCTTTTACCTCCGGTGGCTATTCCCCTGAAAGTTTTATGGCTGTGCTCACGCTATGACATACACGGAGAGGTGTCGAGTCACTAAACGGTATGCCCGTGCATTTCCCCGGGCAGCACAGCTGTAAAAACAGGCTCATTTTTCGGCGGTTTTCCGCTGCAGTTCCACAGAGCGGTTATAACTGACCGTATGGGGAAAATCTTTCCTGCAGTGTACCTGAATATACCGTGTATAAAAGGCTTTGAGACTGCGAAACTGTTTCAGGCGGAACATGACAGGTCATAACTTCGGCGTCCGGCATGACAGACCGGCGATTTCTGTGGCGTTTGCCGCTGTCTTCGGCCGGGAGGTGTCCCGCTGTTACTTCATCGAATTTCCTGCTGAATCCGTCAGCCGCGCAATAAATTTCAACTGTATTTGTATCCATAAGAGATAAGATAATATTGTTTGTATTCCTTTGATTATTAAACCATAAAGGTGCGAATATCTTATCTCTTTTCCAACTGTTTTCCGACTTTTCTTAGGTCGAACTGACGTTGAACAGAACAGCAGACAGAACATTACCTTCCCGTACAGTACCTTTGAACAGTAATCCGCCTGTGTATCTGCCGCCGTGCCGGAAAATCAGTTTTATGCTCTGTGAATATGGACATGACTTTTTTGCGGCAAAGATATGGTAAAATAATGATACTGAACAGTATTGGAAATCTTCCGAACACGACTGGGCTTTCAGCCCTTAGTCGGTACTGCTGATTCGCATGAATGATAAATGATTATGTCTACCGCTACGGTCGTTGTAGAGACACGATTCATCTCGTCTCTACTC
>JAISEZ010000042.1 GCA_031263835.1 Tannerella sp. | reverse complement strand
AACCTTATTTTATCATCAAATTAAATTTATTGTCAGATGAACTTGAAAGCTTTTATTTATTGCAATGCACGGTCTTCCGGTGCAAAAAGGAAGAGACCGTGGAATTTCTTCATCCTGCTGCTGCTGGCGTCCGTCTTCTCAACAGTCGCGGCTGCCAGTGGCAACGCAGAAGAGGAAACGGGAACATCCGCTGTTCCGTCGAGCGAAACGTTTCAGCAAAACGGGATTGCCGGATATGTGTACGACGAAACCGGCGAGCCGGTTCCGGGCGCTTCCGTAGCGGTAAAGGGAACGCAGACCGGTACCGTTACCGACGGGCAGGGACGTTTTGTCCTGAGCGTCGCTGCGGGAACGGAACTGGAAATATCCTTTATCGGATACGTAACGCAAACCGTCAGGGCTGCCGCCGGCATGCGGGTAGCGCTGCAGGAAGACACGAAGCAGATTGAGGAAGTGGTCGTAATCGGTTACGGTACGGTGCGCAAGTCCGACCTGACCGGTTCGCTGGTGTCCATTTCGAGCGAGAAATTCAAGAACCTGCCGCAGGGAGGCGTTACCCAGATCCTGCAGGGAAAAGCCGCCGGCGTGAACATCACGAGTACCCGCGGCGCCGGTAATACGAACATCCGTATCCGCGGTATCACTTCGCTGAACAAGAGCAGCGAACCGCTGTGGGTAGTGGACGGCGTCATCGGAGGCTCTGTCGGTAATTTTTATGACATTCAATCTATTGAAGTGTTGAAAGATGCTTCCTCGACGGCGATCTACGGTTCGCAGGGCGCCAACGGAGTCATCCTGGTCACCACCAGGCGCGGTCAGGAAGGCAATGCGAAAGTAACTTTCGATGCACGGTATAACTGGGCAACCATGCGCAAAATTCCGGATCTGTTAAGTCCTTATGAATATGCCAAAGCATACAATGACATTGTCGGCGGAGGTTCCATTTCCGATGAAGATATGGCGGCCTATAAAGCCGGTACCAAAGGAATTGACTGGATTGACCTGATGACACAAACCGGTTTCAGTCAAAATTATAATCTGAACATTTCAGGTGGAAGCAAACTGACGAAGTATACCCTTACGGCATGGGGTGGCGACAGTCGGGGACAACTTATTACCACCACTTCGCGAAATTATAATTTCAAGGCGACCCTGGATACGGAAATCACTCCCTGGTTTACCGTTTCGTCGTATGTGACGGGAAGCACCGGTAATTCGCACAACGGATCCGGTCAAAATCAGTTTACGGATATAATTGAATTTTCGCCCTGTATGGAATTACAGGCGCCGGATGGTACATACAATCTGGATCCTTACGGTGCACTTGGAAACAGCCCTTATGGCGAATTACATGCCCGTTACTGGGACGACGAAAGTCACAGTTTTACCGGTTTCGCGGATTTGCGCTTCAGGATTATGGACGGACTGACCCTTTCCTTACAGGGCCTGTACAGCCGCAATCAAAGTATTAACCGCAGTTTCAGTTCCATAAAGCGTTATCCAAATTCACCGAATGAAGCGTACAATCGCTCGGATCAAAACTATCGCTGGCGGAATATCAACAATCTGACCTATCAGAAAGAGTTCGGCGATCATCGCCTGACAGCTACGGGAATACTGGAGACGACCAAATACGAATGGAGTCGTTTGGAAGGCAGGGGGCGGGACTTGTCGCTCGAACAGGTAAGTTACTGGAATTTAGCTTCTGCCTCAACAAAGGATGCATCCAATGCCTATTCCGGAGATCAGATGGTATCCACTCTTGGACGGTTAATATACAGCTACAGGGGAAAATACGTGTTTACAGGGACTTTCCGGGCTGATGCGCCTTCGCAATTCAAAAACGATTATAAATGGGGTTATTTTCCCTCCGGAGGCCTTGCCTGGAATATTGCAGAAGAATCATTTATAAATAAAGATATCTTTCAGCAATTGAAGTTTCGTGCCACCATGGGATCGACCGGTAATCACGGGGTAGGTCCTTATGCGACGCTGGCCGCCTTGACGCAGGATAATGCCGTCTATGGACTGAACGAGCAGTTCCCGGGTTTCTGGCTGAACAAATTTGTAAATCCTGATATTCACTGGGAGAAAACAGTCCAGTATGACCTTGGCGCTGATATCAGTGTACTGGATCAGCGATTGAATTTGACTGTAGACTGGTTCCGGAAGAATACTACCGATTTGTTATTCGAGAAAAACCTCCCGTTATATAACGGAGGCGGGAAAATCTGGACAAATCAGGGTGCGGTAGATAATACCGGCTGGGAATTTACATTCAACGGTTATCCGCTCCGAAGGCAGGATATGATTTGGGAAAGTACGTTGACTGCAACTTATACCAAAAATACGATTAAGGATTTAGCCGGCGAGACCCGTATCATTCCGGACGCGACCCGCGGCGGCCTGCTGGGAGGCGGATTATTTGCCATGGAACCCGGTATGCCCGTTGGAAGCTTTTATTTATTCGACTGGGTCGGTTTTGACGATAATGGCGCCAATCTGTACCGGAAGGCTGACGGCAGCACTACGATCAATCCAAATGATAACGACCGGATTGTAACCGGTAATCCGACACCTGAATGGATTTTTGGCTGGAACAATCAGTTCAATTATAAAAACTGGGACTTGAATCTGTTTTTCCGCGCCACAGGCAAGTATAACCGATTGAATCTTTCCCGTTATGTGGAGTCCTGTAAAGTGGGCGCTTCCCGATTTATTTCCAGCCGCGAAGCCTACTATCTCAGCTGGGACAGGGTGGCAGACAAGAGTCATGCCGAATTTCCGAGTTTGAGTAATCCGGATAACAAATATTATGGCGCTTCGACGCAATGGCTGGAAAATGCCGCTTTCCTGCGGTTACAGAATCTGACCCTCGGGTATAAGATTCCCAAATCGTCGACCGGGATAGCAGATATCCATCTTTCGATCAGTGCAGACAATCTGTTTGTGCTTTCCAAATACAAAGGCATGGATCCGGAAACCGTATCGGAAATAAACGAAACCTATCGTGACACTACTTTCGGACTGGATAACGGCTCGTTTCCAGTGCCGAGATCCTATACGTTTATCTTACGTTTTGATTTTTGATTATGTACCCATTAAAAACAGAAAAATATGAAATCTTTTTTGCATAAAACAGTTGTGATAGCTTTAATGGCCTTCTGGACGGTATCCTGTTCCGAATTTTTGCAGGAGGATCCAAAAGGGCAAATCATGGATAATTTAGCCTTTTCCCAGCGCAGTGATTTGGAAGGGGCTGTTCATGCACTTAACAGGCAAGTGCTCAAGGGAACAAAAGCTTCAATTACATTTGAAATTGTCACTGCCGGCGATGATGCCTCTACACATCCTGCAAGTAATAAGGCGCCCAGGAGAGAATTTGATAATTACGATGTTTCCGACACCAACAGTTCAATGACGATTGACACCGGTAGCTGGTACTGGCTTTGGAAAATGATTAAAGCGGCCAACTACATTATCAATGGAGTAGAAAACACGCCCGATGTCACACAGGAAGAAATTATTTTTGCGCTCGGACAGGCGTATTACTGGCGTGCATGGGCCTACTTTTATCTTGTGCGCGAGTGGGGGCCTGTTCCTAAAGTGGTAACGGAAGACATAGACCTTTCTATAGAAGTGTCTTCCGTTTCGGACATTTTCGATTTGATTGTCAGCGACCTGAAAGAAGCTGAAAAACTTCCGGCCAACTACACTGCCGGCCCGTGGGCGATGAACGGTGTCAATGTAGCCGTAAGCAAAGGCGCTGCACAGGCGACACTGGCGTATGTCTATCTGACCATGGCCGGCTGGCCTCTGAATAAAGGGGCGGAATATTATCAGCTGGCAGCAAATAAAGCACTGGAAGTAATTGACGGCGCGGAAAACGGGACGTATTATTACCGGTTATATGATGAATACTGGAAAATTCACTCCAAAGAATATAACTTGAAAAATACGGAAGTAATCTTAGCCGTATATTACAGTACGGTGACGGGAACGGGTGATGACTCCCAGAATGCCAGAGGATGCATTGAGGATATCCATGAGATTAGCGGCGGTTACAACAGCTGGCGTGGCGAATTCGCTTTTTACTGTGATTTCCCGGAAGGAGACCGTAAAGACTGGACTTATGCTCCCGTAACTTATCATGTGGGTAAAGGAGAAGCGTATCCCTGGTGGAGCGATGAGATACCGGAAGAGCAGAGGCAGCCTTATTTCAGGAAATCTGCGTTTACGACCGACGACAACACTGCCGGAACTTACGAGTATGATCATTACAGGAGTTTCGAATCACAAAGTAACGGATGGGGGACGCAAATCCATCAGACCGTGCGGCTGGCAGAAGTTTACTGCTGGTATGCCGAAGCGGTTGGTCGCTCAGGACAGACGAACAGCCGAGCCGTCGAATTGTTGAACCGTGTCCGGAACCGTGCAAACGGCGCCGATGGTCCGCAGAACATTTATCCTTCAGCCATGACGCCCGACGAACTGGCTGAAGCCGCCTACAACGAGCATGGCTGGGAAATTGCCGGATATTACTGGGGTAATTTTGCAGCACGTTATTTCGACATGCACCGGATGAATCGGGTGAGAGATCATTTTGAATATCGGAAACGGAATCCGGAAAGGGAAGTCGTACCCGGTATTTTTATGAAAGAGCCTTTTGGCCCTTCCGGCGAATGGGATCAGACAAAAATGTATCTTCCCTATCCGGCTCCGGATGTACGCATGAATCCCAACCTGGCAAATATCGACAAACTGAACTTAATATATTGAAGACATGAACAGAAAACATTTTCTTAATGGCCTGTACATCCTTGTGGCCGGCTTGTGCCTGGCAGGATGTGAAAAAAGGCTCGGTGAAGGGGTTGTCCTGAAGGATATTCTGGCAGGGGACGCCGTACGGGTCAATATCGGTGAAAAGGTAAAGGCGCAGGCCTGGCCTGTGCCGTGGGACTGCACGGACTATGAGTTCACGTGGGAATCAGCCGATCCTCTCATCGCAACTGTAGACAATTTCGGAAGAGTGACTTCCGTAGACGTTGGAAATACCGTTATCTACGTCAGTCAGGGAAACATCCGCAAGGAAATTCCCGTAGAAGTCTATGAAGTGACGCTGGCGGAAAAACTGCAGAAGCTCGGTGTAAAAGCCCTGTGGGAATTTCAGGATGCAAACAGCCTGTTCAAAGCCACCATAGGGCCGGATCTGGTTCCGGTAGGTTCGGGCTTTGTGCAGACCGACGGCTACAACCGGCGGACAAAGGCCATCGTTGTCCCCTGCAGTGAGCGGGTAGACGGCGTATGGAACTACAATCATTTCATCTACAGTCACGGATTTGCCGCCAACGGTGGCGGGAAGAAGGTGAACGAATTTACGGTTCTGATAGACTGCAAATTCCCCGGAGGCCCGACCGGTACCCCCGCATGGGAGAACGGCAAGTATTACTGCCTCTACCAGACGGCGACGGACAACACCTCCGACGGCGACTTTTTCTGGCGTCCGAGGGCCGATTACGGTATTACGGGACTCTACACTTCGTCGGAACACCTGTTTGTAAAAGACACGTGGTATCGCTTTATTATTTCCGTTCAGCTGGGTCAGGAACTCAAGTATTTCCTGGACGGCGTGAGACATCCGAACAGCAGTCCCGGAGACCTGGACGGCGAACGTGCCTGGAATCCGGACGGCGTACTGCTGTTTGCCGACAATGACGGCGAGGACGGTCAGGGCTTCCCCCTGATCGTTGCCAAGCTGGCCATCTTCGACAGGGCGCTGACGGAAGAGGAGATCAAAAGTAACGGGATCGCCACCTTCTGACAGACCGGAAATTTATTCGGTAAGAAGGGACGGAGCAGCGGGCTTCGTCCCTTTTTTGAATTATACGGGCATGACAGGGTGCAGGGACATGCAAATTCAAAGATTCAATCATTCAAAGATTCAAAGATTCAGGGGCGAGCGGCGGGGGATATACTTTGCATGGCATGGTTTTGTGCAATAGGGGTGATGTTATGCATGACACTCATTACAGCACCCCCCGCCGCTCATGATTTCACTGTCCATTCATCACTGTCCCGTTCATTAGCATTATTTAGGAGATGCTGCGCAGAGATTTAACTAAAACGGTGAATCTGATACGGTGAATACATCCTACCTTTGGCCCGGAAAAGAAAAAGAGAACAGCAGCGCCGGCGGGGAGACACCGTTGCCGGCAGATAAACGTGATTATTAATCTATAAAACAGGAAAACGTTATGTTACAGTATTCTTTGAGAGCAAATCTATTGACTGACCGCCCCGACGACTTTTCGGCTCAGCCGCATCCGAACGTGAGCTATGACCGGGACGGGTTTATCGACCAGATGTTGAAGAGGGGCACTACCCTGACCCGAACCGACATTCTGGCCGTCTTCAACAGCATGGAAGAAACTGCCGCCTCCATCGTGGAAGAAGGAGACGAGTTTCATATCCCGCTGGTACAGACGGGCTTCCGGATGCCGGGCGTGTACAATGGCGCGACGGATTCGTTTGACCCCGCACGTCACGAACTGCTCGTGGCCACCCAGCCGGGCACGCTCCTTCGCGAAGCCGTGAAGCGCATCAGGCTGGTCAAAATCCATCCCCCCTCACCCCAGCCGCAGATACTGCAGGTGAAGGACAGCGTCACGGGACAGGTGGACACCGTACTCACGGTCGGCGGCGCAGTCGACATCGCCGGCGTCCACATCAAGGTGGCAGGCATCAAGTCGGAAAACGGACTCTACTTCGTACGCCTCGAAGGCGGTGCGGAGACGAAGGCCGCCACCCTCGTCACCAACAATCCCTCACAGCTGATTGCGCTTATCCCCCCGCTGGGGCCCGGAACGTATCACGTGAAAGTGACGACACAGTATTCGCATGCCGGCAAACTGCTGAATGATTGCAGGACGGTCGTATTTGCCAAAACGCTCACTGTCAGCTGAAAAAATCTCCAGTATGCCAGGGAGCGTCTCCTCTACCTACAGAGGAGACGCTCCTCCACCTGTAGAGGAGACGCTCCTCCACCTGCAGAGGAGACGCTCCTCCACCTGCAGAGGAACGTCTCCCTATTCTGTCGGAAGGATTCAACTCTTTGAAACCCGGCGAAAAGGTACAGCGGCGAATACGGTAAATTTCCCGTTACATAATCAGGCACAGTATCCCCAGCCGTTATCCCCGTCGCTCGCCCTTGAATCTTTGAATCATTGAATCCTTGAATCATTGAATCTTCGAAGTACCCCGGTCGTTATCTCCGCCGCTCGCCCTTGAATCTTTGAATCATTGAATTATTGAATCTTCGAATCCTTGCATCCTTTGAACATTTGGGATAAAAAAGCAGTGATTCCGCAGCATAATTCAAGTATAATAGTTATATTTGCGGCCATATTGATAAGAAAAAAGGCCATTAATCGGCATAACGTCAGCAAAAGAATGAATAGAACAGAACATATAAACAGCGCAAGCGGGTTATACGATGCAGTTTACGAGCATGATGCCTGTGGAGTAGGCATGCTGGTTCACATCCGCGGCGAGAAGTCGCACGAGATTGTGGAGTCGGCGTTGAAGGTACTGGAGAACCTGCGGCATCGCGGCGCCGAAGGGGCGGACAACATGACGGGCGACGGCGCCGGTATCATGGTGCAAATCCCCCATGAATTTATCCTGCTGCAGGGTATTCCCGTGCCGGTCAGTGGAAAGTACGGCACGGGGCTGGTCTTCTTCCCCAAAGACCCGGCGCAGCAGGAGGAGATGCTTCAAATCATGCGGGAGGAGATGGAGCGGGAAGGACTTTCCCTGATGCACATGCGCCGGGTACCGACCTGTCCGGACATGCTGGGCGCCGACGCGCGGGCGGTCGAACCGGACATCCGGCAGATTTTCGTGACCGGATGCAGCGAACAGCAGCTGCTCGAACTCAAGCTCTACATCGTCCGCAAGCGCATTGAAAACCGGGTGGAGAAAAGCGCGCTGCCCGCGAAAGGCGATTTCTACGTCGTTTCGCTCTCCTCGCGCAACATCGTGTACAAAGGGATGCTGGAAACGATGCAGCTGCGCCACTATTATCCCGACCTGGTGAACGACTACTTCACGAGCGGCCTGGCGCTGGTACATTCGCGCTTCAGCACGAACACCTTCCCGCGGTGGAGCCTGGCACAGCCCTTCCGTCTGCTGGCCCACAACGGCGAAATCAACACCATACGCGGCAACCGCGGGTGGATGGAGGCGCGCGAAAGCGTGCTGAGGCTCCCCGCGCTCGAGCATATCGAAGACATCTGCCCCATTATCCAGCCCAACATGAGCGACAGCGCCTCGCTGGACAACGCGCTGGAGTTTCTCGTCGCCTCGGGCATGAGCCTCCCCCATGTGATGGCCATGCTCATCCCCGAAAGCTTCAACGACCGGAACCCCATCTCGGACGACCTGAAGGCCTTTTACGAGTATCATTCCATCCTGATGGAACCGTGGGACGGCCCGGCAGCCCTGCTCTTCAGCGACGGACGCTATGCCGGCGGCATGCTCGACCGCAACGGACTGCGGCCGGCGCGCTACCTGATTACCCACGACGACATCATGGTCGTGTCCTCCGAAGTGGGCGTGATTGACCTGGAACCCGGACGGATTAAGGAGAAGGGACGCCTCCAGCCGGGGAAAATCATTCTGGTGGACACGCAGAAGGGAGAACTCTGCTACGATGCGCAGCTCAAGAAGGAACTGGCCGAAGCCAAACCCTATCATACGTGGTTGACCGTTAACCGTGTCGAGCTGGACAAACTGAAGTCCGGCCGTCACGTGGCCGGCAGCGTTGACCGCTACGGGCAGCGGCTCCGCCTGTTCGACTACAGCCGCGAGGAGGTGGAACGCATCCTGATGCCGATGTGTATCAGCGGCGCCGAGCCGGTCGGTTCCATGGGCAACGACACGCCCCCGGCCGTACTGTCCGCCCGTCCGCAGCTGCTCTACAGCTATTTCCGCCAGCAGTTCGCCCAGGTGACCAACCCGCCCATCGACCCGATTCGGGAAGAACTGGTGATGAGTCTCACGGAATACATCGGCGCGGTGGGCGAAAACATCCTCAGCCCCCACGCCTCGCACTGCAAGATGGTGCGCCTGCCCCACCCGGTGCTGACCAATACCCAGCTGGACATGCTGTGCAACATCCGCTACAAGGGATTCAAGTCCGTCAAGCTGTCGATGCGCTACCGGGTGCAGGAAGGGAGCGCCGGGCTGGAACGCGCGCTGGACACGCTCTGCCGGCAGGCCGAACAGTCGGTGGCCGACGGCGTGAACTACATCGTGCTGAGCGACCGGGAGACCGGGGAAGAATGGGCGCCCATCCCGTCGCTGCTCGCCGTGAGCGCGGTGCATCACTACCTCATTTCCGTACAGAAGCGCGTGCAGACCGCCCTGATTGTCGAAACCGGCGAACTGCGCGAAGTCATGCACGCCGCCCTGCTGCTCGGATACGGCGCCAGTGCGCTGAATCCCTACATGGCCTTTGCCGTCATTGACGACCTGGTGAAGAAAAAGGAACTCCAGCTGGACTACGGCACGGCGGAAAAGAACTACATCAAGGCCCTCTGCAAGGGACTGTTCAAGGTTATCAGCAAGATGGGCATCAGCACCATCCGGAGCTATCGCGGCGCCAAGCTGTTCGAAGCCATCGGGCTGAGCCGCGAACTGTCCGTCAGGTATTTCGGACATACGGGCAGCACGATGGGCGGGATTCGTCTGGAAGAAATCGCCGCCGACGCCAAACGGCTGCACGACCGCGCCTTCCTTCAGCCGCCGGAGAAAATCATGCCCTACAACGGGATTCTCAGTTACCGGAAAGACGGCGAAACACACGCATGGAACCCGGAAACCATTTCCCTGCTCCAGCTGGCCACGCGGTCGGGCAGTTACCGGAAATTCAGGGAATACTCCCGCCTGGTGGACGAAAAGGAACAGCCCGTCTTCCTGCGCGATTTCCTGACATATAAGAGGGGGAAGGCGATTCCGCTGGAGCAGGTGGAGCCGGCGGGCGAAATCATGAAACGCTTTGTGACGGGCGCCATGAGCTACGGCTCCATCAGTCAGGAAGCGCACGAAACCATTGCCATGGCGCTGAACAGAATCCACGGACGCAGCAACACGGGCGAGGGCGGCGAAGACCCCGAACGCTTCCGGCCGCGCGCCGACGGCCTGTCGCTGCGGTCGGCCATCAAGCAGGTGGCGTCGGGGCGGTTTGGCGTGACCGCCGAATACCTGGTCAATGCCGACGAGATACAAATCAAGATTGCCCAGGGCGCGAAGCCGGGCGAAGGCGGTCAGCTGCCCGGACACAAGGTGAATCAAATCATCGCCCGGACGCGGCATTCCATACCGGGCATCTCGCTCATTTCGCCGCCGCCGCATCACGACATCTACTCCATCGAAGACCTGGCGCAGCTGATATTTGACCTCAAAAACGTCAACCCGGAGGCGGAAATCAGCGTCAAGCTCGTCTCCGAAAGCGGCGTGGGGACGATTGCCGCAGGCGTGGCCAAGGCCAAAGCCGACCGGATTATCATCTCCGGCGCCGAAGGCGGCACGGGCGCCTCGCCCCTCAGTTCCATCCGCTATGCGGGCGCGACCTCCGAGATAGGCCTCTCGGAGACGCAGCAGGTGCTGGTGATGAACGGCCTGCGCGGACAGGTGCGCCTGCAGACCGACGGACAGCTGAAAACGGGACGGGACATCGTCCTGATGGCCCTGCTGGGCGCCGAGGAATTTGGCTTTGCCACCTCGGCGCTGATTGTCCTCGGATGCGTGATGATGCGCAAGTGCCACCTGAACACCTGTCCGGTGGGCATCGCCACGCAGGATGAAGTCCTGCGCAGGCGTTTCCCCGGACGCCATGAATACCTGGTGAACTTCTTCACCTTTCTGGCCGAAGAGGTGCGGGAACATCTGGCCGAAATGGGCGTTGCGAAGCTGGACGACATCATCGGACGTACCGACCTGGTCGAGCAGAAGCCGCTCAACGGCGTGCCCAAACACCAGCTGCTGGATTTCTCCCGGCTGTTATGTTTCAGCGATGCCGCGGCGCAATCCGTGTCGATTCGGCAGACGGGGAAGCAGCATCATAAAATCGACGGCGTCAAGGACCTTGAAATCCTGCGCGAAGCCGGCGACGCGATTGAGAACCGCACCGCCCTGTCGCTGGAACGGACGATTGCCAATACCGACCGGGCCGTAGGCGCGATGCTGTCGGGAGTCATTGCCCGGCGATACGGAAACGGCGGACTGCCCGACCATACGCTGAAGGTACATTTCAAAGGCTCTGCCGGACAGAGTTTCGGTGCATTCCTGGCGCACGGCGTTCATTTCCATCTCGAAGGCGAAGCCAACGACTACCTGGGCAAAGGACTGAGCGGAGGCTGCATCAGCCTGACGCCGCCGGCCGGGTCGTCCTTTATGGCCGAAAACAACACGATTGCCGGAAACACCCTGTTATACGGCGCGACCGGCGGCGAGGTATATATCAGCGGGCGTGCCGGCGAGCGGTTCTGCGTGCGCAACAGCGGCGCCATTGCCGTGGTGGAGGGCGCGGGCGACCACTGCTGCGAATACATGACCGGCGGACGGGTCGTCGTGCTCGGTCAGACGGGCCGGAACTTTGCCGCCGGGATGAGCGGCGGCGTGGCCTATGTCTGGAACAGAAACGGCGATTTCGACTTCTACTGCAACATGGAGATGGTCGAACTCTCGCTGATTGAAGACAGCCTCTCGCGCCGGGAACTGTATGAGCTGATAGGCAATCACCACCAGTACACGGGCAGTCTGCTGGCCGCCCGCATCATTGACAACTGGGACCGGTATGCGGACGAGTTCATCCGCATTGTACCCATTGAATACAGGAAGGTGATGCAGGAGGAGCAGATGAAGAAGCTGCAGCGGAAAATTGCAGAGATGCAGCAGGATTACTAAGTGATGCGAATCGGTAGATAGTAGTTAGTAGTTAGTAGAATGGATACATTGGTTCATATACAAAATCAAAGGGCGGGACTCCCCCCTCGATTACTTATCAACAATTATCAACACGGAGGCACGGAGGACACGGAGATTCGCTGTTCTGCGGAACGAAGTTCTCTCTCTGTGGCCTCCGGAGCACCTCATTTCCTGCACAGGGGACATGGAGGAAATACGGCATTTCGCCGTGTGCCCTTCTCCGTGTTCTCCGTGTCTCCGTGTTTCAAAAATAAACAGACGATATAATAGATAAAAGATAATGGGAAATCCGAAAGCGTTTTTAACCGTACCCAGACAGGAAGCGGGATACCGTCCGGTCGAGGACCGAATCAGTGACTTTGGCGAAGTGGAGCAGACGCTCAACAGCAGCGACCGCCGCACACAGGCTTCGCGTTGCATGGACTGCGGCGTGCCGTTCTGTCACTGGGCCTGTCCGATTGGGAACAGGCAGCCGGAATGGCAGGACAAGCTCTACCGCGGACAGTGGGAAGAGGCGTATTATATTCTGGCGCAGACGTGCGACTTTCCGGAGTTTACCGGCCGCATCTGTCCGGCGCCCTGCGAGAAAAGCTGCGTGCTGTCGCTCAGCATTCACGAACCCGTGACGATTCGCGAAAACGAAGTGTCGATTACCGAAATGGCTTTTCGGGAAGGCTTTATCCGTCCGGCGCAGCCCGTGCGCAACGGGAAAAAGGTGGCGGTTGTCGGCAGCGGCCCGGCGGGGCTGACCGTGGCAAACCGCCTGAACCGGAAAGGCTATGAGGTGACGGTCTTTGAAAAGGACGAATGTATCGGCGGACTGCTTCGCTACGGCATTCCGAACTTCAAGCTGGGGAAGAAAATCATTGACCGCCGCATTCGCCTGATGGAAGCGGAAGGCATTTGCTTCAGGCCCGGCACGCACGTCGGACGCGACCTGCCGGCAAGGGAGCTGGTCGATGCCTGCGACGCCGTCTGCATCGCCATCGGCAGCGAAACGCCGCGCGACCTGCCCGTGGAAGGGCGCGACCTGAAAGGCGTCTATTTTGCAATGGAACTGCTGGCGCAGCAGAACCGCATCCTGCAGGGCGTGGAGATTCCAAAGCAGGACCTGATTAACGCCAGGGGCAAAAAAGTGCTGGTCATCGGCGGCGGCGATACGGGCAGCGACTGTGTCGGCACTTCGAATCGCCACGGAGCAGCCGGTGTCACGCAGATTGAAATCCTGCCGCAGCCGCCGGCCGATTTCAACCCCGCCACGCCCTGGCCGGCCTGGCCGCAGATACTCAGGACGAGCAGCAGTCACGAAGAAGGGTGCACACGCCGCTGGAACCTGACAACGAATCGTTTCACCGGCGCGGACGGCGTCCTGAAAGGCGTTGAAATCGAAGAAGTCGAGTGGACGTCCGGCGACGGCGACCGTCCGGTGATGAAACCGACCGGCAGGAAAGAAACGCTGGAGGCGGATATGGTCTTTCTTTCCATGGGGTTTGTACACCCCGTGCAGGACGGATTAATCAGGGAACTGGCGCTGGCAACCGGCGAACGCAAAAACATTTCCGTCGACGGCAGTGACCGGACTTCCTGCGAGAAAGTATTTGCCTGCGGCGATGCGGTTTCCGGAGCCAGTCTGGTTGTTCGCGCCATGGCCTCCGGACGCCGGACGGCCGAATCCGTCGACCGTTTTCTGAAGGGATGTGCGGCTTTCCCGCCGGCAGCCCCTACTAACTACTAACTACTGACTACTAACTACTAATAAAAACATTATGTGTGGAATAACAGCCATTTTCAACATCCGCAGGGATGAATCCATGGATGCGCTCCGCAGGCAGGCCCTGCGAATGAGCAAACTCATCCGTCACCGGGGGCCGGACTGGAGCGGCATTTATACCGGTAAAACAGCCGTACTGGCACACGAACGCCTGTCCATCGTCGACCCGGCCTCCGGCAAGCAGCCGCTGTTCAGTCCCGACGGACACGTCTCCCTGTGCGTCAACGGTGAAATCTACAATCACCGCGAACTGCGCGACCGCTTCGAGGGCAAATACGCCTTTCAGACCGGTTCGGACTGTGAAATCATCCTGGCGCTGTATCAGGAAAAGGGGATTGACTTTCTGGAAGACCTGAACGGCATCTTCGCCTTTGCGCTCTACGACGAGCAGAAGGACATTTTCCTGATTGCCCGCGACCCGATTGGCGTGATACCGCTCTATGTGGGGCGGGATGAAGCCGGTCACGTGCTCGTCTCGTCCGAACTGAAGGCGCTGGAAGGATTTGCCACGCACTACGACCAGTTCAAGCCCGGTCATTACTGGTACAGCGGCGACAGGGAACCGGTGCAGTGGTACCGGCGGGACTGGATGGACTACCGGAACGTGAAGGACAACGCGAGCGACCGGCAACAGCTTCGCAAGTCGCTCGAAGACGCCGTGCGCCGCCAGCTGATGAGCGACGTGCCCTACGGCGTGCTGCTTTCCGGCGGACTGGATTCGTCCGTTATTTCGGCCGTCGCCAAGCTGTTTGCCGCCGGACGCATCGAAAGCGACCTGACGACGGAAGCCTGGTGGCCTCAGCTGCACTCGTTCGCCATCGGGCTGGAAGGCTCGCCCGACCTGATAGCCGCCCGGAAAGTGGCCGGCCACATCGGTACGGTACACCATGAAATCCATTACACCATTCAGGAGGGACTGGACGCCATCCGCGACGTGATATACCATATCGAGACGTATGACGTGACGACCGTCCGCGCCTCCACGCCCATGTACCTGCTTGCCCGCGTCATCAGGAGCATGGGTATCAAGATGGTGCTCAGCGGCGAAGGCGCCGACGAGGTCTTTGGCGGGTACCTCTATTTCCACAAGGCGCCGGATGCGGAAGCGTTCCACCTCGAGACGCTCCGGAAAATCGGCAAACTGTACCTCTACGACTGCCTGCGCGCCAACAAAAGTCTGGCCGCGTGGGGTGTCGAAGGACGTGTACCGTTTCTGGACAAAGAATTTCTGGACGTGGCGATGCGCCTCAACCCGGAGTCAAAGATGGCGCCGGGCAAGATGATTGAAAAGAAAATCCTGCGCGAAGCCTTCGAAGACCTGTTACCCGAAAGCGTAGTCTGGCGTCAGAAGGAGCAGTTTTCCGACGGGGTCGGCTACAACTGGATTGACACCCTGAAAGCGGTAGCCGAGAGCGAAGTCTCCGACGAACAGATGGCGCACGCCGCCGAACGTTTCCCTCTCCACACGCCCCAAAACAAGGAAGAATACCGCTATCGCAGCATTTTTGAGGAATATTTCCCGAGCGAAAGCGCCATCTGTTCCGCTCCTTCCGTGCCGAGCGTTGCCTGCTCCACCGCCGAAGCGCTGGCCTGGGACAAGGCCTTCCGCAACATGAACGAACCCAGCGGCCGGGCAGTGAAAGACGTACACCTGGACGGATACTGAAGCAGTGATTAGTAATTAATGGTTAATGGTTAGTGGATAGTGGATAGCATCGGGAACGGGTTTTCTCACTAACCACTTTTCTCCGTGTGACCCGCATAAGGGCGTCATTGCCTCAATAATGCTTCCACTTCTTTTTTCAGTACAGGCAAATGGTTGATTACGATGCTCCACAGGATATCTGCCG
>JAISEZ010000301.1 GCA_031263835.1 Tannerella sp. | reverse complement strand
GGCGGAACGCCGTATTTTCTCTGTGTTCTTTGTACAGAGGAAGAGGATACCCGGAGGCCACAGAGAGGGAACTTCGTTCCGCAGAGAAACGAATCTCCGTGTTCTCCGTGTCTCCGTGTCTCCGTGTTGATAATTTATTTTCCATATCCATGCGCAAAACTGTCCCACACGCAGTATAAATGCATTACTAAATACATAAACCTATGAATTGTAAAATAATCGGATATGACTTGAAAATACAATCATCAACACGGAGACACGGAGGCCACGGAGAGCGTAGCGGCGGAACACCGTATTTTCTCTGTGTTCTTTGTGCAGAGGAAGAGGATACCCGGAGGCCACAGAGAAGGAACTTCGTTTCACAGAAAAGCGAATCTCCGTGTCCTCTGTGCCTCCGTGTTGATAATTTATTCTTCATTTCCAAATTATAAAAGGATTTCAACTATGAGACGATTACCCATTTATTTTCTGATTGATGTTTCCGAGTCGATGGTTGGCGAACCCGTCGAGCAGGTACAGGACGGCATGGCCGCCATCATCAGGGGCCTGCGTACAGACCCCTATGCACTGGAAACGGTGTGGATATCCGTGATTGCGTTTGCCGGTCAGCCTAAAACCATTGCGCCGCTGCAGGAAGTCATCAGTTTTTATCCGCCCAGGTTCCCCGTCGGAAGCGGCACGTCCCTGAGCAAAGGCCTGGGACACCTGATGTACGAACTGCGGAAAAATTTCGTGCGAACCACCTTCGAACGGAAAGGCGACTGGAAACCGATTGTGTTTCTGTTTACGGACGGCGTCCCGACCGACAGCCCGGGCGACCTGAAAGCGGCCATCGCCGAATGGAAGCGGAACTGGCAGCAGACGGTCAATCTGGTAGCGGTTTCGTTTGGCGAGGGCACGGATAACCGGATGCTCGGCGAATTGACCGAAAACGTCCTGTACTTCAACAATACCGATGCGAGCGCCTGGCAGCAGTTTTTCAGGTGGGTAACGGATTCCATCAAAACAAGCAGCCTGAGTGTGGAAAGCAGTCTGACGGGCTTCGAACTGGCCAGGCCGGATGACCGGACGCTCACCCGGATTGACCTGTCCAAACAGGACCGTCAGCCGGTGGTGGACGACAGCTATGTGGTGCTGGCCGCGAAATGCCAGCAAACGAAACGCCCCTACGTGATTAAATACCGGAAAAACGTGTACATGGATGCGCGGGGAGACGTCGGACTCAGATACCAGCTGGTCGGAGCGTTCAAGGTGGACGATTCATATTACGAACTGTCGGACGAAGACGCCATCGACCTGAAAATAAGTACGGACAAGTTAGTCGGCGCGCCGGTCTGTCCGTGCTGCGGAAATCAGTTCGGGCTGGCCTTCGACGAAACCTGCGGTAAAATCCACTGCGTGGGAACGGAAAAAGTCAGCACCTGCCCCTGGTGCGGCAATCAGGCGGAATACGGCGCCGGCTCTGCCGGTTTCGATGTGAACAGAACAAGAGGATAGGAACATAAAACATACAAATCAATGATAACAGGAACTGCATTACCCGATGACGAAGCCCGGGAAAAGGCGCGGGACGGGGCCTTTGCGGAGCAGATAAAAGGCAGCTATATTTCTTTCCCCAACGGAAAGGTGAATCATCCGTACAGCGTTCCGTTCGACGCGGAAAGCCTGTTGCCGGAAGCCGGGGAAATCCGTCTGGAAGGGCTGGAGGCTGCCGGACTGCGGTATAACGCGGAGACGAAGCAAATCGAAGGGATTCCCGCTCAGGCAGGCGATTATAAAATCACGCTGCAGTGTAAACGCAAAAACGCGCCGGAAGGCAGGCCGCCGATTCAACGCGAACTGACGCTCATCATCAATCCCGACCCGCGTTCGCTGTGGAATCATATTCCGACTTCGACGGAGATTGAATATTACAAGCCGGATGAAGACCGGGCGTTTGTAAAGGTCAAGTCGAAAATCACGACCCACTTTTTTGGTTTAAGCAAAACGGAAGAAAAGCGCAGGGACATGGTGGCCGCCAGCCAGCGCGGACGTTCGCACGCCCATGAAGGCCGGCCGCGCGATGATGACTTTGCCCTGCATTTCGACGAACAGACCGGATGGTACACGATGGTCGTGGCCGACGGCGCCGGTTCGGCCAGATATTCCAGACGGGGGTCGCAAATCGCCTGCCGGACCGTCGTAGAAGTATGCCGGACGCTGATTCCCGCGCAGAGAGACACCTTCGAAAAGGCCATTGCCGTCTTTGACGCGGACAAATCGCAGGAAAACCGGAACGAAGTGGGGAAAATTCTGTACGGCATCATTGGCAATGCCGCGTTTAAAGCCTACAAATCCATTGAAGAGGAAGCCGCCGCGAAAGGCAGTCCCATGAAGGATTACGCGACGACGCTGCTGCTTGCCGTCTGCAGGAAATTCGATTTCGGGTGGTTCGTCGGCGCCTTCTGGGTGGGCGACGGAGGCATCGGCGTGTACCGGACGGAGCCGCCGCTCCTGAAAATCATGGGCGAACCCGACGGCGGGGAATTTGCCGGACAGACGCGCTTCCTCACCATGCCGGAAATCATGCAGGCCACTGAAATCTACCGCCGGTTACGTTTTGACACGTATCCCGATTTCACGGCGCTGATTTTGATGACCGACGGCGTCACCGACCCCAAATTCGAAACGGATGCCAACCTGCACCGGATTGAAAAGTGGCATGACCTGTGGAACGACCTCAACGGCCAGAACGAAGACCATGCCCGGGTCGATTTCACGGACGACAATGAAGAGGCAGCCGGTCAGCTGCTGAAATGGCTGGACTTCTGGTCGAAAGGCAACCATGACGACCGAACCGTCGCCATCTTATTTTAAAAAGGAACGGATAAAATGGCAAACACAATCAAACTGACGGCCATCGACGGCTCGCCGGTCGCATTCGTGGATGAAATCATCGGAGCGGGCGGCATGAAAGACGTCTATTTCAGTCCCGACAAGTCGTATGTAGTGGCATTCTTCAGGGACAGGCAGGATTTTAACGCCAAAGACCGTCTGGAAAATATCACACAGACCTACCGGGAACGGATATTCAACCGGCAGGGCGGGGAATACTGGAAAGACCTGTACTGCTGGCCGACCCGAATCGTGGAATACAAAGGGAAACTGGGGCTGGTCTGTCCGACCTATCCCAAACATTTTTTCTTTTCCAGAGGCTCCATAAACAGCGACTTTCTGGGCATAAAAGGGAAAGAGAAGGAAGGCAAATGGTTTGCTTCCGCCAAGAATCAGAACAGATTTCTGGCGCCGGAAGAAAAAGGCGACTGGTTCAAATATTTCCAGATATGCATCCGCATCAGCCGTGCGGTGAGGCGACTGCACGCCGCCGGACTGGCCCATTCGGACCTGTCGTACAAGAATGTGCTGATAGACCCGACTTCCGGACGCGCTGCGATTATTGACATTGACGGCCTGGTCGTACCGGGGAAATATCCGCCGGACGTGCTGGGAACGCCCGATTTCATTGCGCCCGAAGTCATTGCCACCAAACACCTGGGCAAAAACGACCCGGCGCGGAAACTGCCGAGCATCGCCACGGACAAACATGCGCTTGCGGTGATGATATACATGTACCTGCTGTACCGCCATCCGCTGCGCGGCGGAAAAGTGCACGACCTGGACGCGACGAAAGACGAAGAGCTGTCGATGGGTTCGAAGGCGCTGTTTATCGAGCATCCGACCGACGCTTCCAACCGGGTGAAGGCCGGAGACCTGCAGCCTTCGCAGCTGCCGCAGGCCGACCCGGCCAAAATTCCTTACACCGTCTGCGGCCCCTACCTGAAAAAAATGTTTGACCGGGCGCTCATCGAAAGCCTGCACAGTCCGGCTCTCCGTCCGACCGCGGGCGAATGGGAAGACGCCCTGCTGAAGACGGTGGACCTGATGCAGCCCTGTCAGAATCCGCAATGCTGGCACAAATGGTTTGTGTTCGACAACACGAGGAAACCCCGCTGTCCGTTTTGCGGCACGGAATACCGGGGGACATTGCCGGTGCTGAATCTCTACTCCTCCCGGCGGGCCGGTACCTTCACGCCGGACGACTACCGGCTGATGGTTTACCACAACCAGTATCTTTATCTCTGGCATGTGAACCGGAATATTTCTCCGAACGAAAAACTGACGGACGAGCAGCGGAAACCGGTAGGATACTTCGTTTTCCATAAGAATCAGTGGCTTTTAATCAACCAGCGGTTACCCGATTTGGAAGACAAAACGGAAGGGAAAAAAATACCGGCAGGCCAGCCCGTCGCACTGACCGACGGAAAACAAATCCTGCTCTCGAAAGAGGATGGCGGGAGACTGGTTATTGTACAGATAGTGT
>JAISEZ010000265.1 GCA_031263835.1 Tannerella sp. | reverse complement strand
GGCGTATGCGCTATTTCATTGAGCCGTTGTAAATCATAAAACAGTATCACTATGACCAAAGAAGAAAGAGCTGCCAGAAAGGCGCAGAGAGATGCGGAAAAATACGCGCAGAGAAGGGCATACAGACATGCCATGCTCGCCAAACCCGGCAAATTATCGAAAGCCGGCGAATGGATGAGAAAACATCCCGACGGGCTGGAAGGCTGGTTCGACATGAAGGCCATAATGAAATAGGGCGTATGCGCTATTTGACTGAGCCGTTGTAAATCATAAAACAGTATCACTATGACAAAAGAAGAAAGAGCTGCCAGAAAGGCGCAGAGAGACGCGGAAAAATACGCGCAGAGAAGGGCGTACAGACATGCCATGCTTGCCAAGCCCGGCAAATTATCGAAAGCCGGCGAATGGATGAGAAAACATCCCGACGGGCTGGAAGGCTGGTTCGACATGCGAGCCATAATGAAATAGAAATGCTCGCATTGCTCCCGATTTATCCTCTTCAACGCAAAAGCGTATGACTTCCCCCTTACCGCATTCTCTTTCATATCCCCTAAAACCAAAAACATTTCATTCTCCATTCTCCATTCTCCACTCTCAATTCTCCCCATTCCCCCTCGCAATCCGATAAAAAACCTCCTCCATACTCTCCGTCCCGAAACGCTTCTTGAGGCTGGCCGGCGTATCGAGCGCGCTGATGCGGCCGTCGACCATGATGGATACGCGGTCGCAATATTCGGCCTCGTCCATGTAGTGCGTGGTGACGAACGTCGTGATGCCCCGCTCGGAAGCCTCGTAAATCAGGTTCCAGAACTGCCGCCGGACGGCCGGGTCGACGCCCCCCGTCGGCTCGTCGAGAAAGACAATTTCCGGCTCGTGAAAGACCGAGACCGAGAAGGCCAGTTTCTGCTTCCAGCCCTGCGGCAGCGACCCGACCGGCGTATTCCGCTCGGCGGCAAATCCCAGGCGGTCGAGCAGCAGCGTGGTCCGGCGGGCGATTTCGTCGCTCCGCATTCCGTAGATACCGGCGAAAAGGCGGATATTTTCCCACACCTTCAGGTCTTCGTAGAGCGAAAAGCGCTGGCTCATGTATCCGATATGCCGCTTCACCGCTTCGGGCTGCAGCGCAATGTCGCAGCCCGCCACCCGTCCGCTGCCCGACGTCGGCCGGCTCAGTCCGCACAGCATCCGCATCGCCGTTGTCTTCCCCGCACCGTTCGCCCCGAGGAAGCCGAATATCTCCCCCCTCCGCACCCCGAACGAAATACGGTCTACCGCCGTGAACGCCCCGAAGCGCTTCACCAAATCCCTTACCTCAATTACTTCTTCCATCCCGTTCCTCAGTTATTTACCGGTAAAAAAAGTCTGATTCATGAAAACTGCAATTGCAGTTTCGGTAAAAACACCTGGATTCATGAATCCGTACATGTACGGAAGGCCCAAACAGATTCGATTCATCCATCCGTACATGTACGGAAGGCCCAAACAGGTTCGATTCATCCATCCGTACATGTACGGAAGGCCCAAACAGGTTCGATTCATCCATCCGTACATGTACGGAAGGGCCAAACAGTCGATTATCCATTTCCATAAATCTCAAAGTCTCCCGATTTAAATTCTCCGTTCCCAAATCTCCACACCCCGTCGTCTTCTATCCCGCATTTGCACATTCTCATATTCTCACATTTGCTCATTTTAAATTCTCCATTCTCAATTCTCCATTCTCAATTCAAGAAAGCAGTCTTCGACGGAAGCCTCGACCGGCCGGATATCGACGCCGGCATGTCCCCGCGCCGTGAGCTGGCGGCGGAGAGCGTCGACAGTCAGCAGGTCGGGGTCGACGGTGACGTGGTGCGTGCTGCCGAAGGCGAAGCAGGTCAGCACGCCGGGGCACTGCCGCAGGTCGGCCAGCAGCTTCGCCATCCGCTCGCCCGAGACGGCCCAGAGCGTGTGGCGAAAACGGCTGACCAGTCGCGACGGCGTGTCGACCGTCAGGAAACTGCCGTCGCGCACGAGGGCGATACGGTCGCAGCGCGTGGCCTCGTCCATGTAGGGCGTCGAGACGAGGATGGTGATGCCCTGCCCCTTGAGGCGTCCGAGCATCTCCCAGAACTCGCGGCGCGAAACGGGGTCGACGCCCGTCGTCGGCTCGTCGAGCAGCAGTACCGACGGGCGGTGGATGAGCGCGCACGAGAGCGCCAGCTTCTGCTTCATCCCGCCGGATAGTTTGCCCGCGCGACGGTGGCGGAAAGGCTCGATGTGGCGGTAAATGTCCTCAATCAGATGATAGTTTTCGCGGAGAGTCGTGCCGAAGACGGAGGCGAAAAACGTCAGATTTTCCTCCACCGTCAGGTCGGGATAGAGCGAGAAACGTCCGGGCATGTATCCGATGCGGTTGCGCACCGTCCGGCAGTCGCGCACGACGTCCGCCCCGTCCACCGTCGCCCGTCCGCCGTCGGCCACAATCAGCGTGGACAGGATACGCAGCAGTGTCGTCTTGCCCGCCCCGTCCGGCCCGATGAGGCCAAACAGTTCGCCCCGCCCCACCTCGCCGCTCACACCACGCAGCGCAGCCACGCTCCCGTACGACTTGCTCAGATTTTCAAAAATTATCATATTCAAAAATTCAATGATTCAATGATTCAAAAATTCAAAGATTCAAAGATTCAATTCCCACAGCGTCTTCTATTCCGCATTTGCTAATTCTCACCTTCTCACATTTCATATTTAAAAATTCAATGATTCAATGATTCAAAAATTTGCACATTCTCACATTCTCACATTTGCTCATTATTCATTCTCCATTCTCCATTCTCAATTCTCCATTCTCCATTCTCCATTCTCCATTCTCCATTCTCCATTCTCAATTCTCAATTCTCCATTCTCCATTCTCAATTCCCCATACATTCCTATTTTGATGTATCCGTCGTTTTCGACAGCAACTTTGACGGCATAGACAAGATTTTCGCGGTCAGTCCGAGTCTGAACGTTTTTGGGAGTAAATTCGCTTTTGTCCGAAATCCACGCGACCGTGCCGCGATACTCCCTTCGCCGGTCGCCTCCGAAATCGGCCGTTACCGCAACCTCCTGACCGAGGCGCACGTCGGCAAGCTGCCCCGACGTCAGGTAGGCGCGCAGGAACACGTGCCGCAGGTCGGCCACCTTGAACAGCGGCTTGCCGACGGCGCTCAGTTCGCCCGCCTCGGCATACTTCGCGAGCACCGTCCCGTCGACGGGCGAGGCAATGACGCACTTCGCCAGCCGGTCTTCCATCTGCGCAATCTGTATTTCGAGCGCCGAACTCTGCGCGTCGAGGCTGGAGACGCTGTTGCGCAGGGCGGACTGCTGCGCGTCGAGCTGCCGCTCCAGCACGGCGATGGCGGCGACGAGGTCGTCGAGCTGTTTCGGCGTAGCCGCGCCGGCGTCGAGCAGGTTCTGCACGCGCACGCGCTCCGCCTGCTGACGCGCAATCTGCTCGCCGAGCGCTGCAATCTGCGTTCGGACGTCGGGGCGGTTGCTCCTGACCGACGAGACCTGCTGCACGAGCTGAAGTCTGGAAAGATGAAGCTGAACGGAATCAATCGCGCCGAGACGTTCGCCGGCCGCGACCTGCCGGCCCTCGGCAACGTCGAACGAAAGAATCCGTCCCGCCGCCTCGCTCGAGACCGTCACTTCGACCGCCTCGAACGACCCCGTTGCGTCGAACGGTTTCGGTCCGCTCCCGCACGCCGACAGGCCGAGAGCGAGGCACAGCATGAATTTGATTTTCATTATATCCATAAGCGTTGAATTATTGAATTATTGAATTATTGAATCATTGAATCTTTGAATTTTGAATCTTGAACTGTCAGTTTACGGTGTCCATCAGGTCGCAGATGTTTTTTATCCACTCGATTTCGTGGAGTGCACGTGCGCGGCGCGCCTGACTTTCGGCATGTATGTCGCGCAGCAGGTCGTTCACGGTCATCGTGCCGTGGGCGAAACGCGCCTCGGACGCACGGCGGATGGAAGTGCGCAGCGCAATGATTTCGGCATCGTCGGCCATGATGCGGTCCATCCTGTCCACGGCGTCCTGCTGCTGAATCATCTTCAGATTCTGATTGAAGAGGAAAACCTCGCGCCGGCTGTCCACCTGCTGCTGCGCAATCGAGAGCTTCTGCAGGTTGCCTCCGCGCGTGTAGAGGCTGCCGAAATTCCACTGAAAACGGATGCCGGCCAGGTAGTTCCACGTCCATCGGTTTTCCGTCATATCCCTGAACAGATTCAGTCCCGGATTGCCGTAGAAACCCTGCGCAAACAGTCCGAGCCGGGGCCTGACGGAGGCATCCAGCGCCCGTTTCTGCGCTTCGAACTGCTGCCGCTGCGCCTCGAACAGGTGCAGTTCGGGACGGTTGCCGACGGCGGACGCGGACTGTGGCCGAACGGCCGGCACTTCAAGCGCATCCGCCTCGCCGACGGGGATGCCGGTCATGACCGACAGCATCCTGCGGTAGGCCGCCGCCGTGCTTTCGATTTGCACGCGCTGCTGCGCCGCCGTCAGCAGTTCGACCTGTACGGCCTGCCGGTCGCTCGCCGTGGCGACGCCGTGGTCGATGCAGGCGTCGACGGTGCGGAGGTTGCTTTGCAGGAGTTCCTGCAGGAGGGCGTTCTGCGTCAGTTGCTCGCCGAGCATCAGGATGCCGAAGTAGAGGCTGTTCACCCGCTCGTTCAGGGCATACATCTCCACTTCGAGGTTCTGCCGCGAAAACTCGCCGCCGGCCTTCGCCACCTCCTGCTGCGCCCGGCGCTGCCCGCCGTCCCAGAGCGTCTGGTTGACCTCCAGCGACAGGCGATACTGGTCGCGGTTCAGGCCCTTCATGTCGATGCCCATCTGCGCGTACAGCGCCGTCATCCCGTCGGGAAAGGAAGCCACGTCGCTCTGATAGCCGGCCTGCGCCGAGAACGACACCTGCGGCAGCCACGCCCTGGCCGCATTCGCCACGGAATACTCCGTGCTCCGCTCGACCAGACGGTACTGCCTTATCAGCGGATAATTCCCGCGCGCCGCTGTCCGGCACTGCGTCCACGTGATTTGTCCGTGCAGCGGCGCCACGCCTGCCAGCACAAGGATTGTCAGTATGAAACGGTTCATCGGTCAGGGCGGTTAAGGTTCGGAACGGGGCTGTATTCTCAGCCGGCACATGATTACTTCCACGTTCTCCTGCTTGCGCATTTCGATAAACTCCTTTTCGCTCATGCCCTGCGGAATGGCGAACCTGTTTACAATCGGCAGCGCGGCAAACAGGAAGACGTTCAGCGAGGCAATGTCCAGCAGCAGCGTCGCCGCGCCGATGGGCCGGATGACGCCTCGCTCGACTTCCCGGTCGATTTCCTGCTGGATTTTGTCGATTAGCGAATGGGCGGTTTTTTCGATGACCGCTTCCACTATCTTCAGGCGCTCGGGTTTGAACAGTAACTCATTAATCACGAAGCGGGGCAGATGAGGATTCCGGGCGATAAAGTCGAAATGCGCCTTCATGCCGACCTCGACCCGTTCCAGAAAAGGCACATCCGGTTCCCCCACCAGCGAATACAGAGAATCCTTCAGCAGTTGCAGTTTCTTGTCGAACACCATGTTGAACAGATTCTCCTTCGTCCTGTAATAATAATGCAGCATCGTATGCGTCACTCCCGCCCTTGCCGCAATCTGCGTTGTCTTCGACGCCTCGAAACCCTTCTCGAGAAACGTCTGCTCGGCCGCCTCGAGGATGGCCTGTTCCTTGTTTTTATCTTCTGCACCCATACTTATAATATTATTCATATAAATCATTTACGCACAACCTGTCTGTTTAACAGCATTAACTAACATATCTATCTAACATTTCTGTTAACGGCGCGAAGGTAGATATTATTGTGCAGAAAGTGCATTATTCCCGGAAAAAAAAGACAGAGCCACAGAGATTCTCCCGATTATCAACTTTCAACTCTTTAAAGCCTTATCTTTGCAGTAAAATTTGATTGCAATGGATACATTATATACTTCATACGAAGTCATGGCGCCGGCCGGGTCATACGAGTGCCTGATGGCGGCCGTTCAGGGCGGCGCCGATTCCGTTTACTTCGGCGTCGAAAAGCTGAACATGCGTGCACATTCGTCAAACAATTTCACGGCCGGCGATTTGCCCCGGATTGTGGCTCTCTGCCGCGAACACGGCCTCAAAAGCTACCTTACCCTCAACACGGTGATGTACGACGAAGACCTGCCGCTGATGCGCGACACTGTGGATGCGGCCGGGGCCTGCGGCGTCGACGCCATCATTGCGGCCGACGTGGCGGCGATGGAATATGCCCGCCGCACCGGACAGGAAGTGCACCTCTCCACGCAGCTGAACATCTCCAATGTCGAAGCGCTGAAGTTCTACGCCCGTTTTGCCGACGTCGTCGTGCTGGCGCGCGAACTGAACCTCGAACAGACCAGAGCCATCTTCGACGCCATCGGGACGCAGCAAATCAAAGGCCCGAAAGGCGAACCCGTGCGGATTGAGATGTTCTGCCACGGCGCCCTCTGCATGGCCATTTCGGGGAAATGCTACCTCAGCCTGCACGAGATGAACCGTTCCGCCAACCGCGGCGCGTGCATGCAGCTGTGCCGCCGCGGATACACCGTCAGAGACCGCGAATCGGACGTCGAACTCGACATAGAGAATCAGTATATCATGTCGCCCGGGGATTTGAAGACCGTCCATTTCATCAACAAAATGATGGATGCCGGCGTGCGCGTGTTCAAAATCGAAGGACGCGCGCGCGGGCCGGAATACGTGCGTGTCGTGACCTCCTGTTACCGGGAAGCCGTCCGCGCCTGCTGCGACGGCCTCTACGGCGAAGAGCGGATTGCCGCCTGGGACGAACGCCTGAAAAGCGTTTTCAACCGCGGATTCTGGAACGGCTACTACCTCGGGCAGCGCCTGGGCGAATGGAGCAGCCGTTACGGTTCCCACGCCTCCAGGCGGAAAGAATACATCGCCCGGGGAATCAACTATTTCAGCAGGCTCGGAGTGGCCGAATTCGAGATGGAAAGCGGCTCGCTGCGAACGGGCGACGAAATCCTGATTACCGGCCCCACCACCGGCGCGCTTTTCCAGACAGTGGAGGAAATCCGCGTCAACCTGAATCCCGTCCCGCAGACCGGAAAAGGCGAGCGTTTCTCCCTCCGCACGAACGGCCGCGTCCGACCCGCAGACCGGATGTACAAACTCGTTCCGGACATCAGACAGGCTGCACGGGAAGAATGAAACCAATCTTTGAATAATTGAATAATTGAATCATTGAATCAAAAAACATGACGGTATTTTTCTATGACCGGACATTCGAGGGCCTGTTGACGGCCGTTTTCGACGCCTACAGCCTCAGGACGTTTCCGGAGCGGTTGCTGAAGACGGGCGAAACGGCGCCTCTGTTTACGGACGAAACGCACGCGGTCGTCACACGCGAAGACCGTGCCGGGCGCGTCTGGACAGCCCTGCAGCAGAAGCTGCCGCGCGAGGCATGCAACATGCTGATGCACGTCTGGCTGTCGGAACAGGACGGCAGCGACGAACTGCTGTTCCGTTACATCCGCAAGACGTTCGACCATCCGCAGTCCGTATCCCTGAATTTTGGCGACGCCGACGTGCTGGAGGTGAAGAACCTTGCCCGGAAAGTATCTCACGAAGCGCTTTATCTGAAACAGTTTCTCCGTTTCCAGAAGGCCGCGGACGACATATTCTTTGCGCCCGTGCGTCCGCAGTACAATGCCCTTCCGCTGACGGTCGCCCATTTTGCCGACCGCTTTGCCGACCAGCAGTGGGTCATTTACGACCTGCGGCGAAAGTACGGCTATTACTACGATTTGCACCGGCCCCGCGAAATCACCTTTGCCGGTAACGCCGGCCATCTAATCAGCGGCAAACTGGACGATACGCTCATGGCCGCAGACGAAAAACTGTTTCAAGACCTCTGGCGAGGTTATTTCAAGGCGCTGACCATCAGGGAACGCCTCAATCCCCGCCTGCAGCGCCAGCACATGCCCGTCCGCTTCTGGCAGCACCTGACGGAAAAACAGCCGTAGATCGGTATGATTCTCTCATTGTCCCGTCGCATCACGCCGCAGGCGTAGCCTGTGAATAACGCCGGGAGTTATCCCGGTGGTAACGGTGCGCCTCTCTCCGAACGCCGTCAGGTGTTACCCTCACGGAGCATTCCGGCAGGCGGGTAACTCCTCCGGAGTGATGAGAAGAAGATGCATTTTTCCGCCCACCGGGATAAATCCCGGCGTTATTCACAGGATACGCCTGCGGCGTGATGCGATATTTTGAAATGCACCCGGCCGAATCTCCGATTTCATTTATTCGAAGTCGGGAAAGTTGCAGCCGCCAAAATATATCTGCAATCTGTTTATCTTCAATGAATATATTCGCTCTTCTCTGATTATGCTTTACGCGGCCCGGTTTTGTGCATGGATATGAAAATTCAAAGATTCAACCATTCAAAGATTCAAGGGTGAGGAGCGGCAGGGGCGGACGGGATGTATCCATCTACAGGAAGATATTGAACTGCCCGGAAAAACGCCCGTTTATTTCACTTTTTGTTTCCGTATCCATGCTGCCTGCCTTTTCAGTATCCTCCGACTGTTTTTCCTGACCTTCACTGAAAAAATCAGTCTTCGAATAACGAATGCGCAATGCCTGTCCCTGCTTTTGCACTCTAATCTCTCTTGCTGTTCTATAAGGATTCATGTCACTTCAAAATTAAAAAACAAACAATTCCTATCGCTGACATCATATATAACAGACTGGATGCCTGAAAAGTTTAGCAAAGGTGCATAAAATGAAAAAAACCGGACCGGGTGCAATTCAAACGGTCGCATCACGCCGGAGGCGCAGCACGATGCGACCATTTGCTATCCGCTATGACGAAAGCGGAAAATGTATCTCCAGTACGTCATCCGGTTGCAGGTGTACTTCCAAAATCCCGTCCGTCACCGGGAAGGAA
>JAISEZ010000247.1 GCA_031263835.1 Tannerella sp. | reverse complement strand
TCACTCAAAACGTTCAGCGCTTTTTCCAGCGCCTTGTCCTCTTTCAGGGTTTCGATGACCTCGCCCTTCCGGTAATAATACCGTTTCACGATTTCGATGGCAATCAGTTTCCTGATTTGTTTTTCGTAACGGACAAGATCCTTCTCCAAATCCGGCGTCAGCTTCGCCTCCAAATCGGCAAACAGAGCAGGATCATCCTTCGCAAAACCTTCGATGTCGGCTACTTCTTTCAGATTTTTCAATACCTTCTCGCTCTGACGGTCATAGGAAAAGTTTTTCTCCTTGAGATACGCCTTGAATGTTTCGTAATCCCTGTCCGGATAAACAAATTCGTCTATCGCAGGAATGGTTTTATGCTTCTGTGTCCACTGCGTCACGTAATCGAACAGCACATTATCGCCGAGCAGATAATATAACATGGTCGGCGTCTGCAGCTCTTCCACCTCAAAGTCGGGACGGATGCCGCCGCCGTCGCGTACCGGCCGGCCTTGCGACGTGTAGAATACGGAAGTCAGGCTGTCCGGAATCGCCGTGACGCTGCCGTCCGCCCGCCGGTGAGTGTAGTCTATCGCCTGAATGCACCGCCCGCTCGGAATGTAATACTTGCTTATCGTCACCTTCACCTTCCCTTCATAGGGCAAGTCGCGCGTGCTTTGCACCAGCCCCTTCCCGAACGAACGTTCGCCGACCAGTATGGCGCGATCCAAATCCTGCAGGGCGCCGCAAACAATCTCGGCCGACGAGGCCGATTCGCCGTTAATCAGCACGGCCAGCGGCATCACCGTATCAATCGGTTCCAGCGGCGTCCGGTAAACCCGGTCGCGCTGCTTGATTTTTCCGCGCGTCGAAAGCACTTCCTTTCCCTTCGGAACAAAGAGATTGACGATTTGCACCGCGCCGTCCAGCAGTCCGCCGCCATTGTTCCGCAAATCCAGTATCAGCGACTGTATCTGATGATTTTGTTTCAAGTCCTCAAAAGCGGCTTTCACTTCCTGAGCGCTTTTATCCGTAAATCCCTGCAGGTAAATGTACCCCGTATGATTTCCATGTACGCCGTAGTATATCACCTGGTCGACGGTGATTTGCCTGCGAACGAGTTCTATTTTGCGGGGCTTTTTCTCGCCCGGACGCTGTATTTTGACCGTCAATGCGGAATTGGGCACGCCTTTCAGCAGATTGCTTACCTGCTCGCTCGGAAGCCGGCTTGCGTCCACCGTATCCACCGCCAGAATGACGTCGCCCGCTTTCAGTCCGGCCAGCTGCGCCGGCATGCCTTCGTAGGGTTCGTCAATCACCACGCCTTCGTCTCGCTGACGGATGATGGCGCCGATGCCGCCGTATTCGCCGGTCGCAATGAATTTGAGATTATCCGTGCGTTCTTCCGGGAAGTACTCCGTGTACGGGTCCAGCCCTTTCAGCATGGCGTCGATTCCTCTGCGGACGGCCTTTTCCACATCCAGCGAATCGACATAAAACATATCCACCTCCTTGACCAGCGCATTGAAAATTTCCAGCTGCTTGCTGACCGCAAAACGATTGTCGTCCTGCGCCTGCGCAGATTTCTCTCCGCACCACAGCAGGCACAGACAAAATATACCGATTGATTTTATTCCTGACATATTCATTATTAAATTGGAACTGCAAAAGTAGGCAATTTTACGGCTGTTGCATAATGTCCCCTTTGATTTTTAACTTTATTTGCTCCCACCGGTCATCGGGAATCTGAGGCCCGACCGTTTCAATCACGTGGCCGGCCAGGAATGCACCCGTCCGCGCGGACTGTTCCAGCGAAGCGTTTACGGACAGTCCGTAGAGGAATCCGGCGGCAAAGTTGTCGCCGGCGCCCGTCGTGTCGACCGGATGTCCACCCGACGCCGGCACGGCAATGCATCCTTCGCGGCTTCCGACCAGCGCTCCTTTTTCTCCGACGGTAACGACCGATATGTCCACCGTCTCCGCCATCTTTTGCACGGCTGCGCCCGCCGGCAAACCGGTGTATGCTTCCGCTTCGCTCTCGTTGGCAAAAAGAATCCGGACATACCGGGGAACGATTTCCTGCAATAAATCCCTGAAAGCATTGACGATGTTGAAATTCGACAGGTTCAGCGCCACCGTCAGCCCCAGTTTGTCTATCCGCTGCAGGACGGGCAGAAACAGGGCTTCGTTGGAAATCAGATACCCCTCGATATAGACGCAGTCGTAGGCGCGTAACGTTTCGTCCGCAACTTCCGCGGCAGAAAGCGTCTCCGCCGGCCCGAGAAACGTGGCCATCGTCCGTTCACCGTCGGGAGAAATCAACACCGTGGAACAGCCCGAAATGCCTTCCGTATGGACAAAGTAAGGCGTTACGCCGGCATTGCGGACAGCCTGCTCGTAGAATGCTCCCGTTTCGTCCGAGCCGATTTTCCCGATGTAGCCTACCTCCGCTCCCAGACGCGCCATGGCCCGCATCGTGTTACATGCCGACCCGCCCGGCGCTTCGTCGCGTTTCAGTCCTTTCTGCGCCTGATGGACGGTTCGCATCTGCGCCTCCCCAATCAAGTCCATGGCGCCTTTTGCCATGCCCATTTTCACCAGCGTATCATCACTTTCCAGACGAAGAAGCACGTCCAGCAAAGCATTTCCAATTCCTAAAATTTTCATCCTGTCCCAAATTTTTTCCGCAAAGATATTGCATATTTGGAAAAATACCTGTACTTTCGCACCGCAATTTTCAGAAAAGGAAAAGAACGCAACATTCTTCCTTAGCTCAGTTGGTTAGAGCATCTGACTGTTAATCAGAGGGTCCTTGGTTCAAGTCCAAGAGGGAGAGCATCACAGGCAGATTCAAAGATTCAAGTGTTCAAAGATTCAA
>JAISEZ010000172.1 GCA_031263835.1 Tannerella sp. | reverse complement strand
TGTCCTTCGTACTTCGCCGGCGGCACGGGCACGGTAGTCCCCCCCCTACCCTACTGCCGGCCGGCAGGTTCGACCGGTTTTCCGGTGATTAAGACTTTCAGTTTTGCAAAATCTTCCCGTGAAGGAAGCAGTTCACGCAGGGAGGTGCGCGTTTGGCGGACAAAGACGGTCAGCGAAAACAGCAGCATGGCCGAAAATGCGATACTGGTCGACACGGCCGAACCGAGTACGCCATACGCCGGCGCCAGTATAGAACCGGATAGCAGCAGCGTCAGCAGCCCCACACACGAACAGGCCGTACTGTATTTCACCTTTCCCGTCCCGATAAAATAATGGCTCAGGATGTTGTTGGCGCCAAGCATCACAATCCCGACCGAAAGTCCTCCGATTACCTTCCGAATGCCCTGAAACTCGGCCGAAAACAGATAGTCGGTGTATATCCGCTCGGGTATCAGCAGAATCACGCCGATAACCGGTATGAGGGCACAATATGTCCATTTGAAGAAACGAAGCGTTTGCCGCCGTTGCATCTCCGGGTCGGACGTCCTGGCTACCTGGCTGTAGGAGATGGAACTTACACTCCGGCTGATGTGCCAGACGCTTTCGGAGATGCGTGTGCCGGCATCAAGCAGTCCTACCTGTCCGTAACCGCTCAACCGTTGCAGCAGGAAATAGTTCAGACGCGTTGTCAGACCTTCCGTCAGGTTGTCCGCACTGCTCCACAGGCCGTAGGCAAACATTTTCTTCAACAGGGGGAAGAGTGGCGGCAGAGTGGCAGGAGGGTTTTCCTTCCCGCGGCGGAAACATGCCGGACAGATAAGCAGCAGACTCGCCAGCCACGCAAGGGCGTTCGAGAGGTACAGCCCCCAGAGGTAGCCTTCCACATCCTGCTTTCCGGCAACATAATACATATACAGCAATATGAAGAACAGGCTTCCTCCCTGAATCATAAACGTCGCATTGAATGCCTTGATACGGTCTTTTCCAAGCAGGACGCGCGAGTGAACCCCCACCAGCGACAGCAGCGTCGCCAGTCCGTACACTTCCGCGCCGAAGCCCGCCGGCAACATGCCCGCCAGCGCCAGCGCGCCGCAGGCCAGCGCCGACCCGGCAAATGCCCACGCATACGCCGGCCAGAAGACATAACGCAGAGGATAACGGTTCAGATGATACACGATCGTATTTCCGCAAAACACGCCGTTAAAGAGGAAAACAATGTTTGCCGACGCATATATCACGCCCACCAGTCCCATGCTGTGAATACCCAGCGCTTTCCCGTTGATGAAGATCAGCGCCATATTCAATGCCGCCACCAGATAACGGGTGGCAATCGTTTCCAGCACCTTTCTTAACATCTTCCTTTCCATCCGGTCGCGATGCCGTGTCCGCGTATCATCTGATCCAGTACTGGGTCCGTCCGAACAGCCCCCGTTTGTCAAGTGATCCCCGCAAAAGGAGTTTCCCCGATTTGCGGTCGATACGGATGGTGCCGTAATACGTTTTGCCGCTTTCGGGGTCGAGGACGGTTCCGCCTTTCAGCACATCGCCCTCGGCCTTCATCCCGGCGATGATGACCATCCCGAGTACCGGTTTGTTTTTGTTGTCGCCTTCGCACCTGTCGCACACGGCATCGGCGTATTTGTGCATTTTTTCAATCTTCCCGTAGTAGAGGCCGTCGCCGGCCTGATAGATGCGTACCGTCGAACGGATTTCTCCCGACCGGTCGTCTACCGTTTTCCATTCGCCCTGCATGTCCCTTACCTGTGCCGCGGCGGGGCCGGACAGCAGCAGCCAGACTGCCGCCGGCACTGTCATCATTCGTAACATATTCTTTTTACTGCGTTTCATAATAATCACTGTTATAACCGGTAACCTTTGTTCCGTTTCCTGTTTATCCGCCGTTTCCCTGCGCTACATTTCCTCCTCGCTGTAATCCTGATAGAGGAAATCGTTGTAGGGAAAACGCTGTACGTGAATCTCCCGCACCCGCTCATAGAGAAGCGATTTCAGTGCGTCGATGTTGGTGCGTTCCTTCGCCGAGAGGAAGATGCACTTGTCCGGCAGTCTGGCCATCCAGGTATCCTTCAGTTCGTTCAGCGGGATATTCTCCTGCACGCGCGGCGTCAGGTCGTCTTCTTCCTTCGGGATGAACGTGAAGGCGTCTATCTTGTTGAATACGGTGAGGACGGGCTTTTCTCCGCAGTCGATTTCGACCAGCGTCCCGGTAACCACGTCGATCTGTTCTTCAAAGGAAGGGTGCGAGATGTCGACGACATGCAGCAGGAGGTCGGCTTCGCGCACTTCGTCCAGCGTTGACTTGAAGGACTCTACCAGTTCGGTCGGCAGCTTGCGGATGAACCCGACCGTGTCGGAGAGCAGGAAGGGCAGGTTGTCGACAATCACCTTGCGTACCGTGGTATCCAGGGTGGCAAACAGCTTGTTTTCGGCAAAGACTTCGCTCTTGCTCAGCAGCGTCATCAGGGTCGATTTCCCCACGTTCGTGTAGCCGACCAGCGCGACGCGTACCAGTTTGCCGCGGTTCTTGCGCTGGGCGGACTTCTGGCGGTCGATTTCGACCAGCTCGCGTTTCAGCCGGGCAATCCGGTCAAGGATGATGCGCCGGTCGGTTTCCAGCTGCGTCTCGCCCGGCCCGCGCATGTGGATACCGCCGCGCTGCCGTTCGAGGTGCGTCCATAGGCGCGTCAGCCGGGGCAGCATGTAGCGGTACTGGGCCAGTTCGACCTGGGTTTTGGCGTGCGCCGTCTGCGCCCGGCGGGCAAAGATGTCGAGAATCAGGTGGGTGCGATCCAGTATCCGCACGTTCAGGACCTTTTCAATGTTCCGCAACTGCTTGGCCGACAGCTCATCGTCAAAAATCACGATCCCGATGTCGTTTTCCATCACATATTCATTGATCTGCTGCAATTTGCCCGTCCCGACAAACGTGACGGTATGGGGCGTGTCCAGCCGCTGGCAAAACGACTTGACCGGGTTTATGCCGGCCGTTTCAGCCAGAAAAGCCAGCTCGTCCAGGTATTCCCCGACCTGCCTCTCGTTTTGCCCGGGCGTAATCAGGCCAACCAGTACGGCCTTCTCCGTACGCTCTTCCGTAATAATAAATTCTTTCACTCTGCAAAAATAATCAATTTCGGGCGATAAACGAGGAAT
>JAISEZ010000164.1 GCA_031263835.1 Tannerella sp. | reverse complement strand
CCGTGCCACACCATGCGCAGCGCATCGACCTCGCTGAACCGTACCCGTATCCGGACGGTTTCACTCAGGCGTTCCATGCGGCTCCCGGATAAAAATCTTCATCTGTCCCGATACTACCACTTCTTCGCCCGACAGGGTCTCGGCCGTCAGTAAAGATACGTTCATGATTTCGGAAAGAATCCGGACGGAGGTGCGCAGCGATTCGCCCGTGGCCGGCAGACGGAACAGGGTCAGTTTCCTGATTTCGCCGATGTAGCCCACCGGCGCCGGCTGCCGTTTCCGGAAAGCCTTGTAGCCGGCCAGCGCCGAGGCCGACTGGGCGATGTGCTCAATCAGTCCCGGCTCGGTCAGTTTCCCGTCCTCACAAAACAGGTTGTCCGGACGCACGGTCAGGCCCGTGACGGCTTCCGTGTCGCTGCCCCCGTAAAACGCATCCACCATCACCATCGGCGCTCGCTGGGGAATGAGTTCGCAGAGCTGCTCTCCTTCAAAAAGTGCGGCTGTCATCAGGCGGTTTTATGTTCGCAAATGAAATCGTACAGGTTGTCGAAGGTCTGTATCCGGATGATTTCGACGCCCTTGATTTTTACGTTGAAGGTTGACTCAATCAGCGCAACCATGTCAACCAGACTCAGACTGTCCAGCTGCAGCGTTTCCTTAATGTTTGCTTCCGGCAGAATCGCTGAAACTTCTATTTCAAACTCATCTGCCAATACTTTATTTATTTGTGTAATCAGCGCTTGCCTATTCATTGACTCAAATCTTTTAGCTGTTAATTTTCAGTTTATCAATTCACATGTTTTTTACGACTAACGTCGAATTGGTTCCTCCGAATCCAAACGAGTTGGAGAGGAAAATATCAAAATGCTTGTCCACGCGCGCGGCGGGGATGTTCAGGTGCATGGAATCCTCGTCCGGATGCTCGAAGTTCAGGTTCGGAGCGATGAAATCATGCTTCATCATCAGCATGGAGTAAACGACTTCGCTGGCGCCGGCCATCCACATCTCGTGACCGGTCATGGACTTGGTCGAGGTGGTTTCCGGCTTGTGGTCGCCGAAGACGTGCGAGATGGCTTTGGCTTCATTGCGGTCGCCCACGGGCGTCGAAGTCGCGTGCGCGTTCACATACCCGATTTCGCGGAGGTCGATGCCGGCTTCGCGGATGGCCATTTGCAGCGAGCGAATCGGCCCGTCGACATTCGGCACGGAAATATGGTCGCCGTTCGACGAAAAGCCGTAGCCGCAGACCTCGCCGATGACGGGCGCACCCCGCCGCACGGCCGATTCGTAGCTTTCGATAATCACCGTTGCCGCTCCGCCGCCCGGCACCAGTCCGTCGCGGTCGCGGTCGAACGGGCGGGAGGCTTTGGCCGGCGCGTCCTCGCGCACCGAAAAGGCGCTGATGCCGTCGAAGCTGCCGATTGAGAAGGCATTCACCTCCTGCGCACCGCCGCAGACGATGCAGTCCTGCAGGCCGTTCCGGATAAGCAGCGCGGCCAGTCCGATGGAATGGGAGCCGCTGGCGCAGGCGCCGGAGATGGTCAGGTTGATGCCCTTCAGCTTGAAGATACAGGCGAGATTCATCGTCACGGTCGAGTTCATCGACTGGAAGATGGCGCCGGAACCAATCAGCGTCGTATCCTTTTTCTCGCGCATGGTGTCCACGCTCCTGACAACGGCTTCGGCGCTGCTGTCGTTTCCGTAAAGGATGCCCACTTCATGCTGCTCGATGTATTCGGTGTCCAGCCGGGCATTCGCCATGGCTTCGCAGGTGGCTGCGTATGCATACTTGGCCTGTTCCGGCATGTAAACGCGCTGATTCCGGCTTAGCCGTCCCTTCAGTTCGGGTACTTCGAGCGAAGCCGTCAGCGCCGACCGGAATCCCATTTCCTTGCGTACGGCGTCGAAGATAATACCCGAACGTCCGTTGTAGAGCGACGTACATACTTCGTCCAGATTTGTCCCCAGACAGGAATAGATTCCCATTCCGGTGATGACTACTTTTTTCTCCATTAGATAGATATGATTTTATGATTTATTTTTTCAGTAACCGGTTCAGGCGGTCATGTATGCCGGTTCTCAACGTTTGCAGCGTCTGCAGCGCGTCCGTTTTCAGATGCATCCTGTAACGCCATGCCTGAAGGGTGCGGACGGAAAACTGCCGGTAATACCATGCAAACAGCGCCAGAAAAGGCAATGCCGCAAGGTACACCGCCGCCGTCCATACGTTGATATACACCCATGCGAGTATGAATGTCAGGGTGTACAGAAGCGGAATCGTAAACAGGACGCTGATTGCCAGAAGAAACGTTCCGTAAAACATTTTGTCCGTCATGCGACGCAGTATCAGCGCCGGAATGACGAGGTTCAGCACGTTCGGCCACAGCGAAAATATCCATACGGGCAGCAGCAGGAGGCACAGCGCCGTCCGCGCCGGAAGGACGCCCCACGACGGCGGACAGTCAAACAGACTGTCGCTGATTTTCATCTTCCGGATACCTTCCTGCAGTGTCAGCGCGTCGTTATAAAGTTTGCGCACCGCTTCCGCATCCGTCGCCTGCGCCTGTTGCAGGGCCGCCACAAATGCGCGGTCGGACAGCAGGCGGTCGGGCAGCTTTTCGGCGTCGTATCCGTGCGACAGGGCGTATTTCCGTCCCCAGGTGTTGCGCAGGAAGTCGATGGCCGGATAGTTATCCGGGTCGCGGATGTCGAGCATCATGTCTTCAATTTGCCGGCGCACCAGCGCGTTTACTTCGCGCTGGGCGGTACGCGGCCGCGTGCGATAGAGTTCGTAATAGGGCCGGATTGAAATCGGCGTCCCGAACTTCACCAGCATCTGTTCCTGAAGGTGGAAATAGTCGGAATAATGGTTGCAGGCGGGCAAGATAAACAGTTCCGTCCGGAAGTCGTCCAGTTCGGCCGCCTCGAAAGCCAGCTTCGTATATCCGAAGGAAAATGCGCCCAGCCAGTGCTTGTCCTGATGTCCGGATTCGGGATACATGACGACGGTGTGTCCGTTCACCAGTTCCTGTTCGCTCAGGCGAAACGTCGTTTCGTTTTTCTCCAGCGCCGCTTCGCCTTCGTAGTCAATGCGAAAGGCGGGCAGCAGCCCGATGGCATGCAGAAACTTCGCAACCAGGGGATGGTAGGTGAATACATCGGCGCGGGTGATGAAATACGGTTTCCGGTCGCGAAAGGCGAACAGGACGCCCAGCGGGTCGTTCAGGCAATTCTGATGGTTCGACACGATTAACAACGGTGTGCCGTCCGCCGGAATATGCTCTGTTTGCAGGCTGTACGTCCGGCTGTAGTAAATCCTGTCGTGGACGAAACGAACATAAGCTTTAAAAAGGCGATACAATATACTCGGTTTATCTGTCTTTTTCGAATTTGCCATTATTTCGGTACTTATATTTCAGGGTGTTTTTCGGCTGTCCTCTCCTTAAAACCAAGTGCAGAACAGACGTTTTCCCTGATGTAGTTGTCTCAAAACCGTGCAAAAGTATGAAAAAAATCCGAATCACCGTCTGATTCAGGAGTTTTTTTGTGGAATATCCCCCGCACGACCGGGTGGAGGGAGGGAGCATAAAAGCAATTCAGGGGCAATAGGGACAGTAAGGACGGTAGGGACAATTCCGGAGACGGAGGTTGCCGAAGATGGCGTCGTTGTGGAGACGCGATGCATCGCGTCTCTACGTGGCGGGAAGATTGCAGGACGGCACCACATTTATCAAGTCCCGCAGGGACGACACTTTGAACCGGTATCTCTTTATTTTTCATTCCTATACTGCGCGTGGGATGGTTTTGTGCATTGACCCAACAGTCATTCCCGCCGCTCGCCCTTGAATCTTTGAATGATTGAATCTTTGAATTCTATATCCATACACAAAACCATGCCGCGCAAAGTATAATCACCGGCCTTCGTTAAGATTCCGGTTCATATCGGAAAACACCAGTCCCATCAACATCAGTACAAAGAGGCCGCCCTGGGCAATGAATGTGGAGCCTGTGGTGTTTTCTATCGTCAAAAAACAGACAA
>JAISEZ010000156.1 GCA_031263835.1 Tannerella sp. | reverse complement strand
AATTCCCGGAATCAGCACGTCCCTGATGTTTTCCTTAATGAAAAAATCTTTTGCCACGATGGCGGATTCAGCCGGTTCAAATCCCCACATGGTTTGTTTCTCGATAAAACAGGATTCCCAAAATTCAGTCATTCCACAGTTCCATTTTTACTTCGGCTACAAAACTACATGATTTTCATCAGAAAAACAAAAACGTATCGCTGACAGAATGCAATTCAAAATTGAATCATTGAATCTTCACATCCCGTGCAAAGCATAAAAATTTGAAAAATCACCGCTGACCGTATTGCAAATAGCGCGGATGGTTGTAACTTGCGCCCGTTTTTTTAAACAGACAGTGATTATGAAAAGAGTAGCATTTAAAATGAAATTGAAACCCGGATTCAAACAGGAGTACATCAAACGTCACAGCGAGGTGTGGCCGGGCATTGCAGACCTGATTAAACGGTCGGGCATCAGCGATTATTCCATCTACCTGGACGGGGAAACAAACATTTTGTTCGGCGTGCAGAAGGTGGAAGGAGAGACGTCGTCGCAGGATTTTTGAATCCTTGAATCTTTGAATCTTTGAATCTTTCATGCAGCATTTTCAGGGCAGAATGCGTCCTGTTCAATAAGCAGAACTCCCAAAACATGCCCGTAAGGGGTGTTAAAGATTCTGTAAACAGAAACTGTTCAATGGGAATGTTGTACATTTGTGTGGAAAAAAAGGAACGATTGAAATTAAACTTTAAACAGGAAAAAGAGTCCAATTGGACACAAAACAGAGAATAGTATATTAATGTAATTAATTTAAGATAGAGGAGAAACTAAAGATGAAAACAATGAAATTAACTTCCTTAACGGTCATGCTTACGCTGGCGCTGAGCGCTGCGGCGCAGGAAGAATTCTTCGACGACGTATATTTCTCTTCCGGGAAAAGCAAAAAAAGTGAAAAGCTCGCCGACAAAAAGAAGACAGGCACGCTGCAAAGCGCTGATACGGAAACGGCACGGGCAACAGCGACTCAAACCGCTGCGCCCACCGAAATGGATGTAGATGCATATAATCGCAGGTATGCCGGTCCGGAAGAAGATGAAGCCGAAGAGATAGAAATGTATGCCGACGGCGAACCCGAACAAGTGGAACGCCGTTCGGACACGGAATATTCGGAACGGATTATCCGTTATCATTCCCCCAGCAAAATCACTGTAGCCGGGGCGGACAATGTGGACTTGTATCTCAGCGACGGCTATTACGCCTACGGATATGACACGGATTATTCCGACGGACAGACGAATGTGAGTGTGAACGTGACAATGGGCAACGGCTGGTATGACCCGTGGTATTACAGTTCATGGAACAGTCCCTACTGGTCATACTGGCGCTATCCGTACAGCGGATGGGGCTGGGGAGGCGGCTGGTACGACCCCTGGTATTCCGGCTGGTATTCGCCCTGGTCATACAGCTGGTATTCCCCGTGGTATTACGGCGGAATGGGCTATTACGGCCATTACGGTTACTACGGACATCACCACCATTATCACGGCGGCTATTACGGAAATGACAGGTCGTACTACCGCAATCAGGGAGGCCGTTCGTCGGCAGGCAATTACACCTCCGGACGCAGCAGTGCAGGCATGCGTTCGTCGGCCGCTTCCGGACGCAGTTCCTCCTCGACACGGAGCGCCTCTTCTTCCCGTTCTTCGACCCGCGAAAATGCCGGATACCGCAGTTCCGGGAGAAGTTCTTCTCTGAAGAATTCGGGAACAACCTCCCGTTCGTCGTCTTCGAGTGTAGACAGCAACGCCTCCGGCCGTTCATCCTCGCGCTCGTCAAGCGTAAGCGGTCGCAATTCGTCGACTTCGCGCAGTTCGGAAGCCGTCAATAACGGCAACAGCAGCACTGCACGCACTTCTTCTTCACGCAGCAGCAGTACAGGCGTTTCGCGCAGCAGCAGCACAGGCACTTCGCGTTCGTCCGCGCCCTCGGTAAGTAATAGCAGCAACTCCAGCACACGCTCCAGTTCCTCCTCGTCCGGCAGCACTGGCCGTTCGAGCAGCGGAAGCGTCAGCAGCAGCAGTAGCAGCCGTTCGAGCAGTAGCGGAAGTTTCAGCAGCGGTCGCTCAAGCAGTGGCGGCGGTGGCGGCGGTCGTTCGTCAAGCGGCTTCAGTGGCGGCGGCGGAGGAGGTGGCGGTCGTTCGTCAAGTGGCGGCGGCGGTCGCAGATAAACGCTAATAAAAGGATAAGGTTTAAGGTTTCAATATACAGAGGATTGAACTTTAAACCTTAAACTTTAAAACGGGAATTGAACTTTGAAATTTAGTGTAGAATTAAGATAGATAGAATAATATGAAAAAAACCGGCCTTTATATCAGCGCATGGCTGTTAAGCAGCGGAATGCTGTTTGCTCAGGGAGAAATGGATGCGTATCGCTATTCGCAGTTGGATTTGAATGGTACGGCACGCTCCATGAGCATGGGTGGTGCATTCGGCGCGCTGGGCGGCGACATGTCCGCAATGTCTCACAATCCGGCAGGGTTAGGCGTATATCGCAGTTCGGAAGTTCAGGCGACCGTGACCCTGAACAATGCCCGCGCAGGCGCCACCTGGACAGGTATCAAAAACACCGAAAATCGAACCGGACTGGCTTTTGATAATTTCTCCTATATCACCTATTTCCCGACCGGAAAAGAATCGGGAATCAAGGGGTGGCATCTGGGTATTGCCTATAATAAAGTGAAAGATTTCAACCGGAACATCAAGTCGACGGGTCACCCGGGCGCGTCCATAGGCGATTTTATTGCCGCACGTACGACGCGGGAGGGCATTCTTCTGGAAGATTTGCCTTCAACGGACAATTACAGTCCCTACGACAATTCGAAATTAGGCTGGCTGTCCATTTTGGGATATCAGTCGGGATATATCTTTCCGCAGGATGACGGTCCGAAAAACACGGCATATCGCAATACATTTTCGAGTGCGCCGCAAAGAACCGCCTTTTCCCTGATGGAAAGCAGCAGCATTGTCGAATACAATTTCTCGCTGGCGACCAATATTTCCGACCGGGTGTTCCTTGGCGCAACGCTGGGAGTCACGAACCTGGACTACCGCATGTCTTCGCGGCACGATGAAACATTTACAGGCGAGGACTACGGCTATCTGGACACCAATCTTGAATCGGAGGGCGTGGCTTATTCCGTGAATCTGGGAGTGATTGTCCGTCCGATAGAGGCGCTTCGCGTGGGAGTCGCATACAATTCACCGAAATGGTATTCGATGACGGATTATTTCTATGCCAGAGGCGAAACCCATTATGCCGGTTACGTTTCCCAGCCCAAAATGGAGGCCAAGACGCCGTTGGGCCGATATGCCGAATACCGTTTGCGTACGCCGGGTCGCTGGATATTCAGTACGGCGGGGATTATCGGTAACACTGCACTGGTGAGCCTCGATTACGAACTGACCGATTACAAGTCCATGTACCTGTCCGACCGGCAAGGCTATGCGTATGGAGACAACAAGCATATCCGCGAAGATTTCGGCCCGGGACATACGGTGAAATTGGGCGCCGAAGTGAAAGTGACGCCGCAGTTTGCCCTGCGTGCAGGTTATATCTGGCAGTCAAGCCCGATGAAGGAACTGTTGAGGAATGGAGGACAGGAAGTCTTTCCGGTGGGGACGATTTCGCATTTTGCGGTTTCAAACGCCACCAATTATTATACGGCAGGACTGGGTTACCGCTTCACGCCGAATTTCTACATGGATTTGGCATACATTCTCCGGATTCAAAAGGAAACATTATATCCGTTTTCCAACATCTATGCGGACAACGGTGCAGCCGAGTTGAAAATCGAGCCGTCCAGCCTGTCAATCAATACAAACCGTGTGGCTCTGACGTTCGGATATAAATTCTGAATCTGCCGTTTACAGTAGAAAAGAAATATGATTTTGTCCCGGAAAATCCCCATTTGGTACAATAAGCATCCGACTTGGGGATTTTTTTTCAGGGAAATTTGTGCGATTGCAGGACTTTTCATTCCTTTGCCGCCGATATTTTGATGCAGACACAATTTAAAACCGAATGCCTATTGTAACAAACATTACTCTGAAACCAAAAATGTAAGGTGTAATGAGAAATTTAAAAACGATGACCGATGAAGAATTGGTCGTATTGTATGCGGAAGGCAATAATTCCGCATTCGATGTGTTGTTGAATCGCCATAAGGGGGGTGTCCATTCGTACATATATTATATCGTACGCGATAGGGATTTAACGGAAGACATTTTCCAGGAGACTTTTGTAAAGGTGATTATGACTATTAAGCAGGGACGTTATACGGAAAACGGCAAGTTCAAGGCGTGGATTATGCGTATTGCTCATAACCTGATTATTGACAATTTCCGTCAGGAACGGAATGAAAATTCCATATCGAATGATGAAGTGGATGTAGATTTGTTTAATGACAGCCGTTTATGCGAGAAGACGATAGAGGATGAAATGGTGCAGGAGCAGGTTTTCAACGACATAAAGAAGATGATTCGCCATTTACCGGATAATCAGCGTGAAGTGTTGGAAATGCGTTACTATCAGGACATGAGTTTTAAGGAAATTGCCGACCTTACGGGGGTAAGCATCAATACCGCGTTGGGACGGATGCGTTACGCCATCCTGAACATGAGGCGGATGGCCGAAGAAAACAAAATTGAACTTTCGTTTGTGTAAACAGTACTAAATTATTAGAAAATGAAAAGAGATAAAAGCATTGAGTTATTGAATCGCGCGGTGAATGACGAGTTGTCGGCTGTTCACCAGTACATGTACTTCCACTTCCGGTGTGATGACATGGGATATGAATTGTTGTCGGAACTGTTCCGGCGTGTGGCCATTCAGGAGATGATGCACGTGGAACGGCTGGCCGAGCGCATTTTATTCCTGAAGGGAGAAGTGGAAATGATCCCTTCACATCCGGTGGCCAAACTGGCAGACCCGGAAAAAATGCTGGAGAAAGCCGTGGACATGGAAACGGCGACGGTTGCCGATTATAATCAGTGGGCGCAGGAGTGCAGTGCGGCGCTGGATGCAGCGTCCAAGAAACTGTTCGAGCAATTGGTGGAGGAAGAAGAAGTGCATCAGGATCAGTTTGAAACGGAACTCGACAATCTTGGGAAATTCGGCGCCAATTATTTGGCATTGCAGTCGGTAGAACGCAGCAAGCATGTAGCGACGGCTACCCCTGCCGCATCAGCAGAATAAGATTTTTGTTTAAGCCGTATTTTACTGCGCACGGCGTAATTTTTCAACCCT
>JAISEZ010000153.1 GCA_031263835.1 Tannerella sp. | reverse complement strand
TGGTTTTGTGCATTGCCCCAACAGTCATTCCCGCCGGAAACCCCTGAATCTTTGAATGATTGAATCTTTGAATTTTATATCCATACACAAAACCATGCCGCGCAAAGCATAAGTACCGGTCAGCTCTGTTCGATAAAGCGTAATTCCGTGGCGGCCATTTCATATTCAGGGTGTTAATCGGGAATGATTTTTCTTTGAATTTCCAAATTTCTTTGGCGGTTTATCCGGACGCGGTTAATGTTCTTTAAAAGTGCTTTGCATTGCATAGTAGTGTCGCAGATTCTCACTATCTTTGCCTGCAGTAAAAAAATCCGGTTCTGTGTAACAAAAACGGAAAATTTTCGTCTTATAGTGCAGAACAGTTCAAAAATCGAATAACGATGATCATCCAATTGAAAGGGATCAACAAAACCTATGATAACGGGGCTCCTTTGCATGTGCTGAAAGGGATTGACCTGGATATCGAACGGGGCGAGATGGTATCCATCATGGGCGCTTCCGGGTCGGGGAAAAGTACGCTGTTGAATATTTTAGGGATTCTGGATACGTATGATTCGGGAACATACTGCCTGCATGACCGGCTGATTTGGAAACTGAGCGAGGGACGGGCGGCGGAGTTGCGCAACCGGATGATTGGGTTTGTCTTTCAGTCGTTCAATTTGATTTCGTTCAAAAACGCGATGGAGAACGTGGCCCTCCCGCTCTACTACCAGGGGATGGCGCGGAGAAAGCGGAATGCGCTGGCGATGGAATATCTGGACAGAGTCGGACTGAAGGAGTGGGCGGAACACATGCCGAACGAGATGTCCGGCGGCCAGAGGCAGCGGGTCGCCATCGCACGCGCCCTGATTGCACAGCCGCAAATCATCCTGGCCGACGAACCGACCGGCGCACTGGACAGTGTCACTACCGTCGAGGTGATGCAGTTGCTGCGCCAGGTGAATCAGGAGGGGATGACGATTATCATCGTGACGCACGAACCGTCGGTGGCCGACGTGACCGACCGCATCATCCGCCTCAAGGACGGCCTGATTGAACGTATCGAAAGAGGAGCAGGACATGTTTGACTTCGACAACCTCCGCGAGATTTGGAGCACAATGAAGAAGAACAAGCTCCGTACGTTCCTGACCGGCTTCTCGGTCGCGTGGGGAATTTTCATGCTTATCATCCTGCTCTCCGCCGGAAACGGGTTGAGTAACGGCATTGCGCATAATTTCCGGGACATGGCGGAAAATACGGTGACCTGTTTCCCGCGTTACACCACGATGCCTTATAAAGGTTTCCAGCCCAACCGCCGGATTGAATTTACCGAAGATGACATTCGCATCATCAAACGCAATCACCCGGAAGTGAGCCGGATTTCCCCGGTCAACTACCTCAGCGATACGCTCACCTACGGCAACGAATACATGACGATTGATATGCAGGCCGTTTATCCGGATTTTTCATCCATCATCTTCCTCCCCATTCATGCCGGCAACGGACGGTTCATCAACGAAATGGACCTGAAGCAGCGGCGGAAGGTCATTGTGATTACGCCGCGGATGTCCAGCGTGCTGTTCCGCGACAGCATTTCGCCCCTGGGACGGTATGTCAGGCTCGGCAGCCTGATGTTTCAGGTCATCGGCATCTATCAGGATGACAACCGGGGCATGGATGCGCCGGCCTATATCCCGTTTACGACCGGGCAGATGCTGTTCGACGGCGGTTACCGCGTCAGGCGAATCCGCTTTACGCTGAACGGAATAGACACGGAAGAGTCCTCGGACGCCTTTGAGGAGCGGTTCCGTGAACGCATGGCGCGGTATCACCGGTTCAATCCGGAAGACAAGAACGCGATTGGCCTGTGGAATACGGGCCGCGAATTTCGCATGTGGCGGGGTATGACCAACGGCATCGCCCTGTTTATCTGGATTATCGGTATCGGGACGTTGATGGCGGGCATCGTGGGCGTGAGCAACATCATGCTGATTACCGTCCGCGAACGCACCCGGGAGTTTGGCATCCGCAAGGCAATCGGCGCCAGGCCGGCGTCCATCCTGCGGCTAATCATCGTTGAGTCCGTACTGGTGACGGCCGTGTTCGGATACATCGGCATGGTATCGGGCATCGGGCTGACGGAACTGATTAATTATTTCATGGAAATGGGGGAGGCAGCTTCGTCGGGCGGCGGCAGTCCGGACGAAAACCTGAGCGTTTTTCGCAATCCGACGGTGAATCTGAATATCGCGCTCTCGGCTACCGGACTGCTGGTGGTGGCGGGCGTGCTGGCCGGTTACTTCCCGGCGCGCAAGGCCGTGAAGATTCCGGCGATTGAAGCGATAAGAACCGAATAAAAAAGGAAGGCTATGTTCGATATAGACAGATGGATAGAGATATGGGTCACCATCACCCGCAACAAGACGCGCAGCCTCTTGACGTGCTTCGGCGTCTTCTGGGGCATCCTGATGCTCGTCATCCTGCTCGGGTCGGGCAAGGGGATGAAGAACGGCATCATGGGCGGCCTTGAAGGTTTTTCCACCAACTCCGTTTTCTTCTATGCCGACCGTACCAGCGAACCCTACAAAGGCTTCAACAAGGGACGCTGGTGGAGCATGCGCAACCGCGACATCGAAAGCATCCTGCGCAACATCGACGGGATTGAACATATCTCGCCCATTATCTGGGGAAGCCGGGGAGAAAAAAACATCGTCTTCGGACAGATGACGGGGACGTTCGGCGTCAAGGGCGTGATGCCCGGATTTTTCCAGATTGAACAGCAGGACCTGTATTACGGTCGCCTGCTGAACGACATCGACACGCAGGAAAAGCGGAAAGTCTGCCTGATTGGAAAGAAAGTCAATGAAACGCTCTTTCACAACGAAGACCCCTGCGGGAAATTCATCCGCGTGAACGGGCTGTACTATCAGGTCGTGGGCGTGGTCAGCGGGAAATCGCCCAACATCAATATCGGCGGGCGTTCGGAGGAATCCGTATTCCTGCCGTTCACCACGTTGCAGCAATCGTCGAATCAGGGAGATATTTTTCATTTTATGGGCTTGAGCGTTCACCGGGATGTCCCTGTGCAGTCCGTTATCGACGGGGTCAGCGCCATTCTGAAGACGCAGAACGAAATCGCGCCCGAAGACCCGCAGGCTGTCGGCGTCGTCAATCTGGCCGCCCAGTTTGCGACCTTCGAGATGCTGTTCACCGGCATTGACATGCTGGTCTGGCTGGTGGGGATGGGGACGCTGCTGGCCGGCATCATCGGCGTGAGCAACATCATGATGGTGACGGTCAGGGAACGCACGAAGGAAATCGGCGTGCGGCGTGCGCTGGGCGCGAAGCCGTTCAATATCATCTCGCAGGTGATGAGCGAGAGTCTCCTGCTGACGGCCCTGGCCGGATTGATGGGATTGAGTCTGGGCGTATTTCTGCTGGACTTTGTGAGCCGGATGCTGGCCGCACAGCCCGCCGAAAACGCGCCTTTCTCCAATCCCGAAGTGAGTATTCAGACAGCCGTGGCCGCAACGGCCGTACTGCTGTTCAGCGGGCTGCTGGCCGGACTGATACCGGCCTGGCGCGCCATGCAAATCAAGGCGATTGACGCCATTCGAGAAGAATAATAACGGGAATCGGTAGATAGTAGATAGTAGATAGTAGTTAGTAGTTAGTAGAATGAATACATTATTTCATATACAAAATCAGATTGCCCCGGCAGATGCAGCACCTGTTGCTGTAACCCGGTATGGAGATGTGCGGTTTTTCCGCCGGCTGCCCTGCGGGCGAAAGCATTTCGCCCCTACTAACTACTCTAACATATTAATAACAAATAAAACATTGAGACAGATATGAAGAATCGTTTAGTAAAGAAAATCATGCGTATAGTCCTGCTGCTGTTTATCGGAGCAGCGGTGCTTGGTACATTTTATTTCCTGTGGAAAAAGGCGCAGCCGGTGAAGGTACAGTACGAAACGGTCACGCCCGGACGCGACACGGTGGAGACGAAAACGGTGGCCACCGGCAACGTCGAACCGCGTTACGAAGTCATGATTAAGCCCCAGATTTCGGGCATCATCTCCGAGCTGCTCAAGGAAGCCGGACAGATGGTGAAGGCGGGTGAAATCATTGCGCAAATCAAGGTCATTCCCGAAATGGTGCAGCTCAACAGCGCCGAATCGCGCGTCAACCTTTCGGAGATTTCGCTCAAGCAGGTGGAAGAAACGTTCAAGCGCGACGAACAGCTCTACGGCCAGAAGGTCATTTCCACCGAAGAGTACGAAGTTTCGCAGGCGGCCTACCTGCGGGCGAAGGAGGAACGCGACAATGCCCGGAACGCGCTGGAAATCATCCGCGACGGCATTGCCAGAAATTCCAGCGTGACCAGTACGACCCAGATACGGAGCACCATCACCGGGATGATTCTTGACATACCGGTCAAGGTGGGCAATTCCGTTATCCAGAGCAACAATTTCAACGACGGGACGACCATCGCTTCGGTGGCGAACATGAACGACATGATTTTCCGCGGCAACGTCGATGAAACGGAAATCGGCCGCATCAGCGAAGGAATGCCGATTAAGCTGACCATCGGCGCGCTGGAGAACCGGTCGTTCAGCGCCCTGCTGGAATACGTCTCGCCCAAAGGCGTGGAGAAGAACGGCGCCATTCAGTTTGAAATCAAGGCGGCAGTGACGATACCCGAAGGCTCGTTCATCCGCGCCGGATACAGCGCCAATGCCGAGATTGTGCTCAAGCGCGCCGAAGACGTCATGACCGTTCCCGAAAGCACCGTCGAGTTTCACGGCGATTCGGCCTTCGTTTACCTGCTTGAGAGCGAGACGCCCGAACAGGTATTTGAGCGTCGCCACGTGCAGACCGGCCTGAGCGACGGCGTCAAGATTGAAATCACAGACGGCCTGTCGACCGCGGACAGGATACGCGGTTCCGTCATCAACCCGAAACTGAAGAAATAATCACCCGAAAACAGAATGCATTATGAAAAGAATCATCAGTCAACTGCTGGCGGCAAGCCTGTTTTCCGTCCTCTGCCTTTCGGCCGGAGCGCAGCCGTGGACGCTGGAATCATGCATCCGTCACGCCCTTGAGCACAATATTCAGCTCAAGCAGCGCGAGCAGGAACAGGCTACCCGCGAGATTGAACTCCACACGAGCCGGAACAGCTGGCTGCCCAACCTGAACGCCGGCGTGGGGCAGAATCTGGACTTCGGACGTTCGCCTTCGAAAGACGGCCTCATCGTAGACCGCAACTCGACCAGCTCCTCCGCCTCGCTGCAAATGAGCATGCCCGTGTTCGACGGATTCCGCATCCCGAACGACATCGCCGCCCGCCGCCTCGACCTGCAGGCCGCCGTCGAGGCCTTGAACAGGGCGAAGGACGATTTGGCCGTCGGCGTCGCCTCCTATTTCCTGCAGGTGTTATACAGCAAGGAGATACGGCTTATTGCCGAGTTGCAGGTAGCCCTCACGGCCGAGCAGGTGCGCAAAACGGAAGTGCTTGTCGATGCCGGCAAGGTGCCCGCATCACAGCTCTACGACATCAGGGCGCAGCAGGCCAAGGACGAAGCGACCCTTACCGAAGCGCGCAACAATGTCAGCCTGGCGCTGCTCGACCTGGCGCAGTCGCTCGAACTGGAGCGTTTCGGCAGCGATTTCGACGTTTCGGCGCCGGAGATTGGCGACCCGGTTGCCGAATTTGCCGCCAGCCTGTTGCCTCCGGAGCATATTTACGAGCACGCTGTTGCCGTCAAGCCGCAAATCCGGGAACAGGAATACCTGCTCGAAAGCCAGAAGAAGACGCTCAGGATAGCGCAGTCCGGCTACTACCCCAAGCTGAACCTGAACGCCAGCTACAGCAATGGCTACTACCGCTATTCGGGAAGTGAAGCCCTTGCCAACATTCCCTTCGGCGACCAGCTGCGCCAGAACGAACGCAAGACCATCGGCCTGACGCTGACGATTCCGATTTTCAACCGTTTCGAGGTGCGCAACGGCGTCCGTTCGGCGCGCGTAGCCATCGTCAACCGCGAACTGATGATGGAAAACGCCAAAAAGACGCTCTACAAGGAGATTCAGCAGGCATACTTCAATGCCACGGCCGCACAGGAGCAGTACATTGC
>JAISEZ010000138.1 GCA_031263835.1 Tannerella sp. | reverse complement strand
AATCAGGCTGTAAACAAGCTGGGAGAAGTCAATCTCATAGCGGATCCTGCGAAATACAATGAAGAAAAGGTACTTGCCAAAGATTTGTTCAGGAAAGCATTGCCATATTTCCAGAAGGCATATGAAAATGAACCGACGTCTATGGAATATATGACCGCCTTGCGGGGAATCTATTATAATCTGGATATGGGCAAGGAATTTGATGAAATTGATGCGAAAATGAATGTTGATTATTGACGGATAATGTGATAAAGAGGTGTTCTCGTGAAGAGAATGCCTCTTTTTTTACTTTCGAATGAAATGAGGGATTGTTTTTTTTGCTCTTTATATTTAACATAATAGTAATTATGTTCGCCGGTTTTTTGGCTTTAATACATTAAGAACGAGTAAAATGCATCAACAAAAAAAACCTATAATTTGCCTTTCCCGGTGTGCTAAAATGAAGGCGCAAATTAGCGGGATGTGTTGATTTTGAGACAGTAACGTTTTGCGATATACTTTTCATAAAGCCTTATATATTAGATATAAAACATTGTCCGAGTCAGGAGTTCTGAATTTATTTTTCATGCCCATGCACAAAACCATGCCGCACGCAGTACAGTTCCGCGACAGTTTGGTTGAGTACCGGGTGTTGCAGCGAGGGGGCGATTTCGGCCAGAGGCTGCAGCACGAATGTCCGCAGGTGCATCCGGGGATGGGGCAGGATCAGGTCGGGCAGCTTCAGGACTAACCGGTCATACAGGAGAATATCTATGTCAATCAGGCGATCCTGATAGGCTGCTGCTCCGCCGGTTTTGGCGGTACGTCCCAGGTCGCGTTCGATTTGCCGGGTGGCGGCGAGCAGTTCCTGCGGCGCAAGCGCTGTTTCCAGTTGAGCGGCCGCATTCAGGAAAGGATGAGGCGAGTCATAGCCCCACGGCGCCGTTTCGTAAAAACGGGAAAGGGCCAGGAGACGTCCCGCCCTTTCACTCAGCAGCGCAGCCGCTGCCGTCAGTTGTTGCCGCCGGTTTCCGAGGTTGGCGCCCAAACTCAGATACGTCATTGCCATCCGGAGGTCTGTTGCTGTGCAGTTACAGAATCAGCATCGCGTCGCCGTAGGCGCAAAACTTGTATTTCTCCTTGATGGCCGTCTGGTAGGCAGCCATCGTCAGTTCGTAGCCGCCAAACGAGGCCGTCATCATCAGTAACGTCGAAAGCGGCGGATGGAAGTTGGTAATCATCGTATTGGCTATGCTGAACTCGTAAGGGTGAAAAATAAACTTGTTCGTCCAGCCGTCGAAGGCCTTGAGGTGCCTGTCCGTACTTACCGACGACTCAAGCGCCCGCATCACGGACGAACCGACCGCACAGATCCGGCGACCGTTGTCGATGGCCGTGTTGACGACGTCCGCCACTTCCCGGCCGATAATCACCTGTTCGGAATCAATCTTGTGTTTCGACAGGTCTTCCACATCAATCTCGCGGTAGTTTCCCAGTCCGGAATGAACGGTCAGGAAAACGAACTTGCCATCCTTGATTTCCAGCCGCCGCATCAACTCCCGGCTGAAATGCAGGCCGGCAGCCGGCGCTACTACGGCGCCTTCTTCCGTCGCATAAATGGTCTGATAGCGTTCGACGTCTTCGGGCTGTACCGGACGGTTGATGTACCTGGGCAGCGGCGTCTCGCCCATGGCAAACAGCGTTTTCTTGAACTCGTCGTGCGACCCGTCATACAGGAAGCGCAGCGTCCGTCCGCGCGAAGTCGTGTTGTCGATCACTTCGGCAACCATGGATTCATCCTCCCCGAAATACAGCTTGTTGCCGATCCGGATTTTCCGCGCCGGGTCTACCAGCACGTCCCACAGGTGAAGATTGGGATTCAGCTCGCGCAGCAGGAACACCTCAATCTTCGCGCCCGTCTTTTCCTTGTTCCCGAACAGACGGGCAGGAAACACCCTGGTATTGTTCATGACAAACACGTCTCCGGCGCCAAAAAAGGCAATCAGATCCTTGAATATCTTGTGCTCGATCTTGCCGGTCTTCCGGTGTACCACCATCAGGCGCGATTCATCCCGGTGGGGCGCCGGATGCATTGCGATCAAATTCGCCGGCAAATTAAACTTGAATTTAGACAGTTTCATCTTCTATTGTTTTTAATGTTATATGCTCCAGAAAATCATCCATCCGGTCGGTCGACAGGCACATGTCCAGCGTCACGTCTCCGATTCGCGTACGCTGCAGGGCCGTCAGATGCGCGCCGGAATGAAGCGCGACGCCTATGTCGCGCGCCAGTGCACGGATGTATGTGCCCTTGCTGCAAACGACCCGGATTTGAATCACCGGCAAGGCGCAAGTCAACAGTTCAATCTCGTCGATGACCAGCGTCCGGGCCTTCAGCGGCGCTTCCCTGCCCTTCCGGGCCAGTTCATACGCCCGCTTCCCGTCAACCTTGCAGGCCGAAAAGACCGGCGGCACCTGCCGGATTTCTCCCGTAAAGGTCGCCAGCGCCTCCCGCACCGTCTCGCAAGTGATATGATCGACCGGATACGTCCGGTCTACCTCCCTTTCCAGATCAAACGAAGGCGTCGTCTCGCCCAGCCTGAGGGTAGCGACGTATTCCTTGGTTCGATACTGGTACTCCTCAATTCGCTTCGTCGCCTTCCCGGTGCAGAGAATCATGACGCCCGTCGCTTTCGGATCCAGCGTCCCGGCATGTCCTACCTTGATTTTCCGTACCTTCAGCTTGCGCGAAAGCTTATAGCGGAACTTGTTTACCAAATCGAACGACGTCCAGTCGAGCGGCTTGTTAAAGTAAAGCGTCTCGCCCGCCACAAAATCCATTACTCTATGTTCCATCACTCACTTTATCAGGGAATAAACGATGGCAAACAGACCGGCAATCACGCAATAGTACGCGAAATAAATCAGTTTACCCTTCTTGACCAGTTGAATCATCCACCGGCAGGCCAGCGTCCCCGTCACAAAGGCGGCCAGAAAACCGGCGCCCAGCGCCACCGGCCCGAAGCCGGAAGCTTCTGCGGAAAAACCGCCCTTCAACAAGTCCAGCACGGCTTCGCCCAGTACCGGAAGAATCACCATCAGGAAAGAAAATCCGGCCACCTGTTCCCTCCGGTTCCCCAGCAGCAGGCCGGCGGCAATGGTCGACCCCGAACGCGAAAGACCCGGCAATACGGCGCACGCCTGAGCGACTCCAATCCAGAAGGCATCCCGGAAGGAAATCGTATCTTTCCGCGGCACCCCGGCAAAACCGGAAATGACCAGCAAACCGGCCGTAACCAGCAGCATGACGCCCGTCAGCATCAGTCCGCTCCCGAACAGGGTTTCCACCTGCTCCCTGAACAGCAGGCCGACAATTCCCACCGGAATCATTGAAATTCCTATTTTACAAAGCATTTGTGTCTCCCCGTTCCACCGGAAGGTAAAGAACCCCCTGGCCATACCGGATACCTCTTTCCACAGCACGCAGACCGTACTCAACACCGTAGCGGCATGAACGGCCACTGCAAACGTCAGATTTTCCCCGCCGCTCAGCCCGAACAGCGTCCCCGCAATCGCCAGATGACCGCTGCTGCTGACCGGAAGAAACTCCGTCAATCCCTGAATAATCCCGAGAATAAGCGCCTCAATCAATTCATCCGGCTGCATTATTCTTATCCTTCAGGTTTTTCCCGTTCTTCAGGATACCTGCCACCATCAACAGGAAACCGATCATCGTCACCAGCGGAGCTACTGTAATCCGCTGTTTGCTGAAAATCGACGGATTGAAAGAAACGCCGTCCGGCGAACCGCCGCCACTCATCAATACAAAACCGACCACAATCAGGATGACGGCACATCCGATCCAGATAAAATTCTTCTTCCCAAAAGCAAAATCCCTATTCATATTAAATTCTTTTTAAAGTCGATCAACTCAACGGGCGCTCCATTATGCAAAATCATTGCTGCCCTGATTCCTTCGCCGGGAATACCCGGTTCGGAAATAATTTCAAAATGATGTGTGGCAAATTCCCTGTCAATAT
>JAISEZ010000057.1 GCA_031263835.1 Tannerella sp. | reverse complement strand
TCATCGCGACAAGCTCCATGTCGTAATACGGTGAAGGCGTTCCGCCGCGGATGAAGGCGATTTCCGGCAGTCCGTCGCCGTCCATGTCGCCGACAAACTGCAGGCTCGAAGAGGCGCCCCCGGCCAGTGCGTTGTAAACAAAAACTTGCCTTGCCTTGACCGTATCGGTGTACGGGTCGACGATATAAACGATGTTGTACCGTATGGTCGAAGCCACCGTCCCGTTGCCCTGGAAGATGCAGTCCAGCCGCCCGTCATTATCAATATCGACATAATTTATTCTGACATTGGTGGAAGGCGTGAAATCCGTTCCCGTCGGATTGTCGGCGTCGCCGGCGGCGAACACCGGCGGACTTAAGGATTTGTTGAGCTTGAGTCCCGTTATCCCGCCGGAAGCATCCAGCGTCACGTCGTAGATACTGTTTTGCTGTACACAGTTCAGGTGGCCGGTATTGAAGACGTCGACGGCCAGCATGTCATTGACGTTCGTTCCCGGGGCGCTGCATATCAGGGCGCCCGTGGCGGAATTGAAGACGTGTCCGATGACGATTATTTCCGGTATGCCGTCGTGATTCAGGTCGGCCACCGACGGCGTGGCCTGGTTTCCGCCTTCCCTCATGCGTGTCTGGCGGGGTGATTCCCATACGCGCACGCCGTCGTAATTATACGCCCTCATGACGCTGTCCATCTCCATGACGGCAATCAGTACCGTATCCCGGCTGTTGATTTTTGTCTTGTAGAGGACGTACCGGTTCCGGAGGTCCCAGATATAGGGTTTTGTGGTGGTGATCAGCCTGGGCGCGGCCTTGATATCATCGCCCCGGTAGATGGCTATTTTCTTTGCCTGGCGGGCCGTATTGAAGGGTTGCGCGTTGGTCAGGTCGGTAGCGGTAATGATTTCGGGTACGCCGTCGCCGTTCATGTCGCCGACCAGAGGATTCTGGTACGGGCTGAGATCCGTCTCGCGTGACGAGAGGCTGTCGATCCCGAAGGTCGTTCCGGGCGGCAGGATGAAGCACTGCGCGGGATTGACGTTGTCGGGCAGGCGGTGGTGGATGCGGGAGAGGGTTTGCGTGCAGCCGAGATCGGTGTCGGTGATTTCGACCGTAAGCGGTTTTTCGTCGGTGTCGTTCCAGGTGACTGAATAAGTGGCTTCGGTGGAGACCTGCACGCCGTCCACGTTCCAGAGGTAGCTTACGCCGGCGGCGCTTTGCCCGTCCAGGTCGACGGAATAGGTGTAAGCGCCCGCGCCTGCGTCGTTGCCGCCGGATGATACGATCGAGGCACCCCCGAAGCGGTCGAGCACGACGGTACTTATGGTAAATGTTATGGGGTCTTGATTCACGGTAACAGTGTATCGTCCGGTGTCCGTCGCGATGACGGTTGCAGTCGTGGCAGTTGTGTTGTCTGGCAATGTCCAGTCGTAGTTTGCGGCATATCCGGCGTCAAGGGTGATGCCTGTCCCGATACATTTATACGTCGTGTCGGGGAAAGAGACGTTTCCGAATGCAGAGAGATAGCCGAACGAAGCACCGCCGGTAGTTATATTCGTGGAAAAGCATCCAAGCGCAAACATGCTACTCGCGTTTCGAATGGTTACGACCTGATTCGCCGCAACGGCGGGAGACCTGTATTTTGCAGCTTTCCAGTCGGGTATGTCGGGTATGGGCATGGTGGTCAACTGGGGAGTAACGGTCGTGTTGCCATACGAGAGGCTGAAATCGCCTTCCGAGCCGTCGCGGAACAGGAGGAACAGGTCGCTATAGTCGCTTGATGCTGCCGAATATTGATAAAACGAGGTTTTTGTCTGGCTGACGGAATAGATGCTGGGCAACAGCGCCGATCCCAACTCGTCCCTGCCATTCGAGTTGCATACGCCCGTTATCTGGTAACAGTAAAAAGGATAGTTTGCCGTAACGGTTACGACGTCGGGATCCGTACCGATATTACCTCCGTTACCCATGTTGAACATGTAGAGACTGCCGGCGCTTAAAGTCGTTGAAGAAGTTATAGCGGAACCGGTGTTTACGGTAATTACGGTATTGTTTTCCGTAGCAATCATGTACACGCGTTCGCTGCCTGCCATAAAACCCTTAACCACAACATATTTTTTGCCCAGCGAACTGACCGGCACAATCTGGTCTCCTATCACGTCCTGTCCTGTGGCAGGCGAAGTAGGGCGACCGATAAGGTCTTCCGTAGTGGTTACGGCAACCGGGTGCGTAGCGCTGATGCGCGTCCCGCCCAGCGAAGCGGAGCCGGCAGTACGCAGAGGCGTATTTTCCATAATTTTCAGGGTTTCTCCTTGATTGAGCGTCCGGACAAGTTCAGTGCCGGCAGCCCAGCTTGACCCGCCGACACGTATGGCCGCTTTCGGTATAACACGAACCTCCGTATCATCTTCCGTAGCTACAATATCAATCTGGTCGTATGCGCTCGGATAGTTGCTGGCTGCACCGGTGTAATAGTAGGAATCGTGTATCATGGGCACGTAGAAGAGCGTGCCGAGGGCAGCAGAGCCTTTCAGGGCGTATACGTCCTGAGAGCATGGTGACAGCACTTGATAATATGCCGTCACTTTCACGTCGGAAGTGATGTGCACGCCATATTTGGTCACGCTTCCTGCCAGATTTCTCGGATTTTCTATACGGCCTTTGTTAGCGTTTGAAATATGGTATCTCCACGAGCCATCGGGCGGAATGGTCTGCGTCTCATTTATCGGTGAACCGCCATTGTATAACCGAATGTTAACATGTGCCTCCTGAACAGAACCGTTAGTGATCATGATCATCATTGGCGCATCATAGTAACCGCATGATCCGCCGGAATTAGTGTCATCCAAATCCGGCGCCACGAACCAGAACTCCGTGTCCTGCGCCTGTACCTTGCCGGGCATGACCGCCGCGCAGAAAAGCAGGAGAAGAAGGCACAAAAAACCGGCGCCACGCTTTGATTTCGTAACGCTGTTATTTGACTGTGAAAAAATAGAGGGGAAGGGTAAAAAAAACGTATTCATTGTATTCATTTTCATTTGTGTGTCAGGGTTATTTACTTTGTTCATTGGGCGAAGGCCTGTTTGCTTTGCCGGGCGAATATTCATCCTCATAAAAAAACCGGCGCCTGTCCTGTACATTACGCATCCACGGATATGCGTTGTGGACAGGGCAGGTGCGCCGGTTCGGATTTCAGGTCTCCATCGCTGTACTCACCTTAAAATGACGGTTTTTTGAATTTCCGACCAGGGGCCGTAAGCTCCGCGTGTTCCCACCCAGCGGAGAATGATATAGA
>JAISEZ010000049.1 GCA_031263835.1 Tannerella sp. | reverse complement strand
CGGATGAAGACAGCGACCCGTAACACGGGGATCGGTAACTTCGGAAAAGTAGTTAGATGTTTTCATGCCGGCAAAGATAATGCTTTTTTACTATAGATAATTTTGGTGCGGTTGCCCTGGGATGGAACTAATACAAATCCAATACGATCAAATATCCGACTGCTTTCCGAAGCATCGTGGCAAATTGACATATACTGATTTGCAGGTTCTCAATGCATTTTTGTATATTGCGGAAAACGGTTGCAGGTGGAGGTCGTTGCCTGAAAAATAGGGGAACCGGCATACCGTATACTGCCGTATAAGCCGCCGGGCAAAAGGCGGAATTCCCGGCAGGGCCTTTGCCAGACTGCAGGAAAAACAGATCATCAGGATAAATCTCGAGGTGATTTCGATGGACGGTACGGGTGTGAAAGTCCGTCCCGATGCCGCAGGTGCGCTAAAAAAAACGGAAGTCAGTCCGTCGGAATGTCCCGCGGAGGACGCAATACCGGAATTCATACGGTTGCCGCGGGTGACCGGGTAGCTGTTGCATTTCATTTATCGGGCGGTCAATGTCATGACGCTCCTCGGGGACGGTTATTACCGGAAGATCCGGGGCTGGAAAAGTTGCCGAAACAGAAAAAAATATACCCGGCGATGGATAAGGGCTACGAAGATGATTTGACGCGTAAAACGGTAAAGGACAAAGGTTTTAAGCCATGCGTGCCGCCCAAGTCAAACAGAAGGAAGCCGTGGAGATATAATAGGAAAGTATACAGGCGTCGAAATGAAACTGAACGGCTTTTCCGTCGGCTTAAGGGCTTCAGGAGAGTATGTACAGGATACGAAAAGCTTGATGTTATGTATTTGGCATTCGTAAATTTAGCACTTATTTTCGACGAACTTAAATTATGCTAACACGCCATAGTGATGTGTGTCAGGCGTCGGGGGAGTAATACTGCACACGGCCGGATTTTGTGTACGGCCGGAAGCCGGATTAGCCCGAAAGGGCCGTATTTTCATAACCGGAAATGTGAGAATGAGACAATGTGAAAATGAATGAACATATTCTCTCATTTTCACATTCTCACATTTGCTCATTTTCTTATGTTTTCTTTCAACTTTCAATTTTTCACATCCCGGTTGCTTTCGGTTTATAAGAGGATCTGCCGGAAAAATATCAATTTATTTTTTGGCGGTTTGGAAAAAGTCATTACCTTTGCGGCGGTAAACAGAAAAAAGTATGATACGTCACAGGATAAACAGTCTACATATTTCCATTCACATCCTGCTCCGCGAGCGGGAGGGGAAGTGAGACTGCGTGTACGTTTTCCGGCACAGACGCACCTTGAGCCTTTCCCGCTTCCGCGCGGGAAAGGCTCTGTCGTTTCCGGAACAGAGGGAATATGAATAGAAACAAATTTGAAAAGAACAGAATAATGGCAGAGAGATTATTTATTTTTGATACGACGCTGCGCGACGGCGAACAGGTGCCGGGCTGTCAGCTGAACAGCATCGAGAAGATTCAGGTGGCCAGGGCGCTCGAGGAACTGGGCGTCGATGTGATAGAGGCCGGGTTCCCGGTGTCGAGTCCGGGTGACTTCAACAGCGTGGTGGAGATTTCCAGAGCAGTGACGTGGCCGGTGATTTGCGCCCTGACCCGCGCCGTCGAGAAGGACATCGACGTGGCGGCCGAGGCGCTGAAGGCCGCGAAACGGAAACGGATTCATACCGGCATCGGTACGTCGGACTACCATATCCGCTACAAGTTCAACTCCACGCAGGAGGAGATTCTGGAGCGCGCCGTCGCCTGCGTGAAGTATGCCAAACGCCATGTCGAGGACGTGGAGTTTTATTGCGAAGACGCCGGACGGACGGACAACGTCTATCTTGCACGCGTGGTCGAGGCCGTCATCAGGGCTGGGGCGACGGTGGTGAACATCCCCGACACGACAGGCTATTGCCTGCCCGGGGACTACGCCGCCAAAATCCGTTACCTCACGGAGCATGTCGACGGCATCCATAAGGCCGTCATTTCCACCCACTGCCACAATGACCTCGGCATGGCGACGGCCAACACGGTGCAGGGCGTTCTCAACGGCGCGCGGCAGGTGGAGGTGACCGTCAACGGCATCGGCGAACGCGCCGGCAACACCTCGCTCGAGGAAGTCGTGATGATTTTCCGCAGCCACCGCGAACAGGGCTTCGAAACCAACATCCGGACGACCGGAATCTACGGCGTCAGCCGCATGGTGTCGAGCCTGATGAACATGCCCGTGCAGCCGAACAAGGCCATCGTCGGCCGCAACGCCTTCGCCCATTCGTCCGGCATCCATCAGGACGGCGTGCTCAAAAACCGCGAGAGCTACGAAATCATCGACCCCAAAGAGGTGGGCATCGACGAAAGCGCCATCGTCCTGACGGCACGCAGCGGACGCGCCGCCCTGAAGCATCGCCTGAACCTGCTCGGCGTGAAGCTGGATTCCGAAAAGCTGGACAAGGTGTACGAAGATTTCCTGAAACTGGCCGACCGCAAAAAGGACGTCAACGACGAAGACGTGCTGATGCTGGCCGGCAAGGACCGCACCTCAATGCAGCGCATCCGCCTCGAATACCTGCAGGTGACGTCGGGCATCGGCCTGCGTTCCGTAGCCAGCGTCGGGCTGAACATTGCCGGCGAACATTTCGAGTCGGCCGCCTCGGGCAACGGGCCGGTCGATGCCGCCATCAAGGCCGTCAAAAACGTCATCCGCCGCCAGATGACCATCCAGGAATTTCTTATTCAGGCCATCAACAGGGGCAGCGACGACGTCGGGAAAGTGCACATGCAGGTGGCGCATGACGGGAACGTTTACTACGGCTTTTCGGCCAACACCGATATTATTGCCGCCTCGGTGGAGGCTTTTGTCGACGCAATTAATAAATTTGCGGAATAATGGGAACAGTAGATAGTAGATAGTAGTTAGTAGAATGAATCCGTCAGTTCATATACAAAATCAAACGGCCCCGGCAGATGCAGTGGCTGTTGCCGTATCCCCGTATGGCGATGTGCGGCTTTCCCGCCGGCTGACCGCTACTGACTACTATCTACTAACTACTATCTACTATATTTTCAACACATGATTATGGGAAAAACTTTATTTGAGAAGATTTGGGAGCGTCACGCGGTCGACACGCTGGCCGACGGAACGGTACAGCTCTACATCGACCGCCTGTACTGTCACGAGGTGACCAGTCCGCAGGCCTTTGCCGGGCTGCGCGAGCGGGGACTGCGTCCCTTCCGCCCCGAACGGGTGACCTGCATGCCCGACCACAACGTCCCCACCCTGCACCAGGAGCGGTCGATTGAAGACCCCGTCTCCCGCAGGCAGGTGGACACGCTGGAACGGAACGCCCGCGACTTCGGCCTCGCATACTTCGGCCTCGGGCATCCCCGCAACGGGATTATCCACGTTGTCGGCCCCGAAAACGGCCTGACGCAGCCGGGCATGACCGTCGTCTGCGGCGACTCGCACACCTCCACGCACGGCGCACTGGGCGCCGTCGCCTTCGGCATCGGCACGAGCGAAGTCGAGATGACCCTCGCCACGCAATGCCTTCTGCAGCGCAAGCCCCGGGCGATGCGCATCACCCTGGACGGACGGCTGAACCCCGGCGTTACTGCCAAGGACGTCGCCCTCTACCTCATCCGCCGGATGACCACCGGCGGCGCAACGGGCTACTTCGTCGAATACGCCGGCGAAGCCATCCGCCACACGACCATGGAGGAACGCCTCACCATCTGCAACCTCTCCATCGAGATGGGCGCGCGCGGCGGCATGATTGCTCCGGACGAGGTGACGTTCGCCTACCTTGAGGGCAGGGACTTTGCTCCCGGGGGTGAAGACCGCGACAGGGCGCTCGCATACTGGCGGACGCTCCGCACGGACGAAGACGCCGTGTTCGACCGCGAAGTCTCCTTCCGCGCCGAAGACGTCGAACCGATGGTGACCTACGGCACGAATCCGGGTATGGGCATCGGCATTGGCGAGTGCATCCCCTCGCTGTAGGAGGTGGACGAAGCCGGCCGCGCCTCCTTCCGGAAGGCCCTCGACTACATGGGTTTCAAGGCCGGCGAACCGATTGCCGGAAAGCCCGTCGACTACGTCTTTCTGGGCAGCTGTACGAACGGCCGTATCGAAGATTTCCGCGCGTTTGCCTCTATCGTGAAAGGGCGGAAGAAAGCGGCGGGTGTGACGGCGTGGTTAGTGCCGGGCAGCTGGGCGGTGGAGAAACAGATTCGCGCCGAGAGCCTCGACCGGATACTGGCCGAAGCGGGCTTCGAACTGCGTCAGCCGGGCTGTTCGGCCTGCCTGGCGATGAACGACGACAAGGTGCCGTCCGGCAAGTACGTCGTCTCGACCTCGAACCGCAACTTCGAAGGACGCCAGGGGCCGGGCGCACGAACGTTGCTGGCGGGGCCGCTGGTCGCCGCCGCCGCCGCTGTCACCGGCAGAATAACCGACCCGAGAATAATGAGGCAATGAGAGAATGTGAAAATGAGACAATGAAGGAATGTGAGAATGGAGGAATGAAGGGGTACAGTTCAAATTGTCGCGCCGGTCGGAATTTGAATCTGATTCCCTCCATCAGCAATGCTGACGGAGCCACTGCAGGCTGCATTGCATCCGTCAGCAATGATGACAGAGCCGGTGCAGGCTGCACTGCGTCCGTTATCAATGATGACGGAGCCGGTGCAGGCTGCATTGCGTCCGTCATCAATGCTGACGGAGGGAATCAGATTCAGATTTCGACCGGCGCGACAATTTGAATTGACCCGAATGAAGGTTATTATGAATGAAACGGGAAATAAAGTGGTCGATTTG
>JAISEZ010000007.1 GCA_031263835.1 Tannerella sp. | reverse complement strand
TGGTTTTACGCGGGGAATAAAAGCGTTCCTTTTCAGCCGGGAACAAAATATAAATACCGAAAAATTTCGCTAATTGGAGATTCCGTATGAAAAAAATGTAGTACTTTTGCAGAGTGAAGAAAATAGCTTTCTCACAAACAGAAAGTGAACAGAAAATGATAATATTCAATCTTTTAATAGTAGAAGAAAATGACAAATTTAGAGTTAGGTAAGTACGGCATTGACAGCCGCATTCCGGTGGTGCATAATCCGTCTTATGAAGAGCTTTTTCAAGCTGAAATGAATCCGAAAAACGAAGGATTCGAAAAAGGAGTATTAACAAACACGGGCGCTGTCTCGGTGGATACGGGTAAATTTACCGGCCGTTCTCCGAAAGACCGCTACATCGTGAAAGATGCCGTCTCGGAGAATACCATCTGGTGGGACGGCAATATCAACAAGCCGGTGTCAACCGAAGTGTGGAACGACCTGAAGGCAAATACCCTCAAACAGTTGAATTCGGCTGATAAACTGTATGTCGTGGATACGTATTGCGGCACCAACGAAGATACCCGCATGAAAGTGCGCTTCATTATGGAAGTGGCCTGGCAGGCTCACTTCGTAACGAACATGTTTATCCGTCCGTCGCACTATGAACTCTCCGGCTACGGCGAACCCGATTTCGTCGTATTCAACGGTTCCAAAACGACCGACCCGAACTGGAAAGAACACGGTTTGAATTCGGAAGTTTACGTGCTGTTCAACCTGACCGAAAAGGAACAAATCATCGGCGGCACGTGGTATGGCGGCGAAATGAAAAAGGGCATGTTCTCCATGCAGAACTATTACCTGCCCCTGAAGGGCATTGCCTCCATGCACTGCTCGGCCAACGTGGGCAACGACGGCGATGTGGCCATCTTCTTCGGCCTGTCGGGAACGGGTAAAACCACGCTTTCCGCCGACCCGAAACGCTTCCTGATTGGCGACGACGAACATGGCTGGGACCACAACGGCGTTTTCAATTACGAAGGCGGCTGCTATGCGAAAGTAATCGACCTGAGCAGGGAAAACGAACCGGATATCTGGCGCGCCATCCGTCGCGACGCTCTGCTGGAAAACGTAACGGTGAAGGAAGACGGAACGCCCGATTTCTCGAAAGCGGCTTCCAAAACGGAAAATACCCGCGTTTCCTATCCGATTTACCTTATCAACAAGATTGTACTGCCTTCGCGCGCCGGCCATGCCAAAAAAATCATCTACCTGAGCGCCGATGCCTTTGGCGTGCTTCCTCCGGTGTCTATTCTGGACGAAAAATCGGCTCAGTACCACTTCCTCTGCGGCTATACTTCCAAGCTGGCCGGCACGGAACGCGGTATTACCGAACCGCTTCCGTCGTTCTCGCCGGCATTCGGCGAAGCGTTCCTGACGCTGCACCCCACGCAGTATGCGGGCGTACTGGCCAAAAAGATGAAGGAACATAACGCTACGGCCTATCTGGTCAACACCGGCTGGAACGGTACGGGCAAACGCATCTCCATCAGGGATACGCGCGCAATTATCGACGCCATCATCGACGGTTCCATTGAGAAGGCGGAAAAAATACATATTCCGGTCTTGAATCTGTATGCTCCGAAAAAATTGAACAATGTGTCGGAAGGCATTCTCGACCCGCGCGACACCTACGCGAACGTGTCGGAATGGGAAGAGAAGGCAAAATCGCTGGCCACCAGGTATGTCAAAAATTTTGAGCAATATTGTGACACGGAAGCAGGAAAAGCCCTGATTTCTTCAGGCCCGCAATTGTAATTTATCGACTGAACAGTAGCGTGAAACGCAGCACCCACAAGGTGCTGCGTTTTTTTTCAGCACAGGGGAGCAAACAGATTTGTCTTAAAAAATAAAACCGAGTTAGAGTTTATTATTATCTTTACGCCAAATTTCGGTTGCATAAAATGACATGTTAAAAAAAATACTGATGCTGCTTGCCGGAAGCCTCTTCTGCATCCTCTTTTCCTGTCAGGAAGAAGCTGTTTATTCGGTAAAAGTAAGACTCGACAATCTGGAAGGAAAAGAGGTCTATGCCGTGTTTGAGGCTGACGACATGAAAAGAATTGATACGCTCTCCTCGCCGGGGGGAAATGAATTTATCCTTATGGAGATGGAAGAAACTTTCCATTCGCTGACGCTTTATTTCGAAAACCCCGCACAGTGGATTACGGTGTATCTGGAACCTCACCGGCGCATCACCGTGACGGGAGATATCCTTTATCCCCGGCTGGCAAAGGTGAAAGGCGGGAGAATCAACGACCGGCTTACCGAATTCCGGGAAAAGGCATCCGCCCTGCTGAAGGAACAGACGGACCTCACGCATCTCATGGATGCCCCGCAGGAAGGGCAAAACGCCGGCAAGTATGTTTCCCGCCTGACCAATATTCATCACGAACTTTCCCTTCTGGCAGATGCGTTCATCAGAAAACATCCCGACGACGGCGCCTCCGCCGTGCTGATTGGGGAATACTTCTCCGACCCGGAAACGCCCCTCCTGACCGAGGAGTATTTGAACCTGCTGAATCCGGCGCTGGACGGCTTTTACGTGGTCAGGGGCTTACGGGAGACGGTTGAAAAAGCGAAGCGAACCGTCGCCGGTGCAAAGGCGCCCGAGTTTGCCGTGACGAATCTCAACGGGGTCTCTTTCCGTCCGGATTCCTTTGCCGGACGCTACTTTATTCTGGCCTTTGTATCCTCCTGGTCGGACAACTGTCAGACGGACGAACTGCTGCTCGACGAAATACAGTCTGCCTATCCGCCGGAAAAGGTGGAGGTCATGACGGTCAGTCTGGACGAAGACCCGCGCCCGGTGCGTGAACTGATTCGCAGGGATTCCGTCGCGTGGAACGTCGTGACCGACTCGGCCGGACAGGCCATCGGGCTGATGGATTTGTACAATGTAAACATCATACCCCGCTGTTATCTGGTGGACGGAGAGGGAACCATCCTCCTGAAAACGGAGAATGGCATCGAACTCAGGCGGGTGCTGGAGGAACTGGTGAATAAAGACTGAAACGGACGCCGGATGAAAGAAAGGAGCACATTATGTTAGTCAAGACCTTCGCGGCTGCGGTGCAGGGCATTTCCGCCACAAAGATTACCGTCGAAGTAAGTTCCACGCGCGGAATACAGTTTTTTCTGGTCGGGCTGCCTGACGTGGCCGTGCGCGAAAGCCACGAGCGGATTATTTCCGCCCTGCAGGTGAACGGCCTGCCTTTTCCACGCACCCGCATCGTCATCAACCTGGCGCCGGCGGACATCCGCAAGGAAGGCTCGGCATACGATTTGCCGCTGGCCATCGGTATTCTGGCAGCCGCCGGAGAAGCCGGGCTGGATGCCAGCCGGCTGGAATCATACCTCCTGATGGGCGAGCTTTCGCTGGACGGCAGCCTGCAACCGGTTAAAGGCGCCCTGCCGATTGCCATCAAAGCCCGGGAAGAGGGTTTCAGGGGTTTGATTATCCCGAAACAGAATGCGCGGGAAGCGGCCGTGGTCAACAACCTGAATGTGTACGGCGCCGAAAACATCCTGGAGGTCATTGATTTTTTCCGGGGGAAAGAAACGCTGACCCCCACGGTAGTCAATACGCGGGAAGAGTTCTACGCCCGCCAGCAGCAGTTCGACTGCGACTTTTCCGAAGTGCGCGGTCAGGAGAGCGTCAAGCGCGCGCTGGAAGTGGCGGCCGCCGGCGGACACAACATCATCCTGATTGGCCCGCCGGGCAGTGGAAAATCCATGCTGGCCAAGCGGCTGCCTTCGATTCTGCCGCCGTTCACGCTGCAGGAAGCGCTCGAAACGACCAAAATCCATTCCGTGGCCGGGAAGGTGGAGAAAAACACCTCCCTGCTGGCGCAGCGTCCCTTCCGCTCGCCGCATCATACCATTTCGGACGTCGCCATGGTGGGCGGCGGCACGTTTCCCCAGCCGGGCGAAATCAGTCTGGCGCATAACGGCGTTCTTTTTCTGGACGAGCTGCCGGAATTTAACCGGAGCGTACTCGAAGTCCTGCGCCAGCCGCTGGAAGACCGCTGCATCGGCATCTCGCGCGCCCGCTTTGCGGTGGACTATCCGGCGAGTTTCATGCTGGTAGCCTCCATGAACCCCTGCCCGTGCGGTTACTACAATCACCCCGAACGCCAGTGTCTCTGTCCGCCGGGCAGCGTGCAGAAATACATGAACCGTATCTCCGGGCCGCTGCTGGACAGGATTGATATCCAAATCGAAATCGTGCCCGTTCCGTTCGAAAAAATATCCGAAAAGCAGCCGGCGGAACCCAGTAAAGCCGTCCGCGAACGGGTCATACGCGCCCGCGAGATACAGGGCAAACGTTTTGCTTCGAGCAAAAATACATATTGCAATGCACAGATGACTTCGCGCCAGCTGCATCAGTACGCCGTCCCCGACGAAGAAGGGCTTGTACGGCTGAAAAACGCCATGGAACGGCTCAGTCTCTCCGCCCGCGCCTACGACCGGATTCTGAAAGTGTCGCGAACGATCGCCGATCTGGACGCTTCGGACGATGTCCGCCCGCACCACCTTGCCGAAGCCATCAACTACCGCAACCTCGACCGCGAAGGATGGGGAAGCTGAGAGTATGAAAACGCTTAAAAATGGCTTGTGTTTTTGGACGATCGTTCAGACACTCTACGTTCGTACATGCGCTAATCACTAACCATTAATCACTGATCACTAACCACTAAAAATGTCGGATGCTTTACAGACTTTTATTCAAGCGCATGTTGGAGATGATATACCCGCGCTGCTGCTTTCCGCCGCACGCTATCCGGAGGTCGATGTTCCCTTTGCGGCGGAGCAAATCGCCGCACGCCGGCAGATTCGTGAAAAGCTGCCGGCGTGGTATGCGGACAGCCGGCTGGTCTTCCCTTCGAAAACGGCGGCCGAACAGTGTTCTTCGGAACGGACAGCCCGTTACAAGCTTCGCCTGCTGGACGGAGAAAGACACCTTTGCGACCTGACCGGCGGACTGGGCGTTGATGCGTATTATTTTGCGCAAAAGGCGGAACGGGTGACCTACGTGGAGCCTTCCCGGACATGTTTTGAGGCGGCCATGTACAATTTTTCCCTATTGCAGGCCGGTCATATCGAGGGATTGCCGACCCGGGCGGAGGAAGCATGGGCGAGCGTGGCGGACGTGGACGTGTTTTACGTCGATCCGTCGCGGCGCAGGGAGGGTACACGTTTTTTCGCCCTGCAGGACTGCGAACCGGATCTGACAAAACTCCTGCCTTCGCTTCTGAGTAAAGCGCCCAAAGTGATTGCAAAGCTGTCGCCGATGCTGGATATCCGTCATACGCTGTCCCTGCTCTCCGGGGCGACGGCGGTGCATGTGGTTTCGGTGAGGAATGAATGTAAGGAACTGCTGTTCGTGTGGCAGCGGGAAGCCGGTGCGCCGGAACCGGAGATTCACTGCGTGAATTATACGGCGGACGGGACGGAACAGGCGTTCCGGTTTTCGCTCGCGGAAGAGCAGCGTTGCACGGCCCCGCTATGCGGACAGGTGGGGACGTACCTGTACGAGCCGAATGCGTCCATCCTGAAAGCCGGAGCCTGCAAGCAGACGGCCCTGCGGACGGGCGCCGGCAAGTTACATGCGCACAGTCATCTGTACACTTCGGATACGTTGATAGCCGGTTTTCCCGGACGGGTGTTCCGGGTCAGGGAAGTGATTCCGTTTCACGGCAGGACGTGCCGGACAATCGCCCGCCACCTCCCGCAGGCCAACGTGTCTGTCCGGAATTTTCCCCTGACGGTAAACGAACTGCGCAAACGCACCCGCATAGCCGAAGGGGGCGACTGCTATCTGTTCGCCACAACGCTGGCCGGCAATGAAAAAGTCCTGATCTGCTGCGAAAAAACGGGAAGCGATGATTAGTGGTTAACCGTTAACCATTAACCACTGCTTACAGGGAGCGGAGATTCTCTTCGTTGACCGGGTTTTTGCCGCTGGCTGTGAACGTATATTCGATACGGTGCATATATGCCTTTTCCACCTTTCCGCGGACAACCTTCATCGTACTGTTTATCATTCCGTTCTGTTCCGTCCAGGGTTCCGGAAGGATGGCGAAGGCGGTCGGCAGCCAGCGGCTGGGGAAAAGCGTATCCAAATCACCGCCCTTGCGGAAACGGTCGAGTTGATGCCGGATGATTCGGATGGCTTCGGTTTTTCCTTCCTCCGTTTTCAAATCCAGGTGCTGATGCGCCAGTTTCTCCAGCAGTCGTTTCCTGTTGGGAACCAGCAGCGCGACGGTGTACGGGCTTTGATTGTTGTACAGCAGTAACTGGTCGATGCAGGAGGAATGTTCCAGGATGGCTTCTTCGATGCCTTCGGGACTGTATTTTTCGCCGTCGCCGGCAATCAGGAGACT
>JAISEZ010000307.1 GCA_031263835.1 Tannerella sp. | reverse complement strand
AACCCCGCAGGGTTGAACTGCGTCGCAGTTCGGATGCGGGAGGGTAGCCCGTGTCCCCGGGCTGCGCCTGCGGCTTGCACGGGGTTATCCAAATCAGACGCCTTCCGGCGTCAACCTGCATTGCCCGTCAGGGCATTTATATCAATTCTATAGGGTGTTCTCCGTCTCTGTGTTGATAATATATTATTCTATCGAGAATGAGACAATTCATTTTCACATTAGCTCATTGGCTCATTCTCACATTATCTTTATTCCGTTCCCCAGTCTCTGTTGGGCTGGTTGTCCATCACCAGTTCCAGTGTGCCGCCTGCGACCATATCCGCATAGTCGATGTAGCATTTCCGGTAGTCCTTCCCGTTCAGGGTTGCCGAGCGGATGTACATGTTTTCCGGGGAATTGCCTCCGGCCACAATGGTAAAGGTTTTTTCGCCGGGAAGGTTCAGCGTCACCCGGTCGAACAGGGGCGAGGTCAGTTCGAAGCGCGTTTCGCCGGGACATACGGGGTGAATCCCGCTTGCTGCCAGCACATACCATGCGGACATCTGCCCGACATCTTCGTTGCCTACCAGCCCCGCCACGCCCGTCCGGTAGGCATGGTCGCAGATAAAGCGCGCCCATCGCTGGGTTTTCCACGGCTCTTTCAGACGGTTGTAGAGAAACGGAATGTGATGTACCGGTTCGTTGGCATGGTTATAGTAATCGTTCCACAGCATGTTTTCCGGCGTACGGGCAAACATCGTGTCGAGGTCGGCTACGGCCTCCCGTCCGCCAATCAGTTCCGCCAGCCCGTCCACGTCGTGGGGTACAAACCATCCCTGCTGGTAGGGATTGGACTCGGCGCAGCCGTAATCATGCTGCAGGCGTCCTTTGGGCGGCAGCGGCTCGAAGGAACCGTCCGCCCGGCGCGGACGGAACCAGTGCAATTCGTCGCCGTCCCAGATATTCCGGTAGGATTGCGACAGCTTGAGGTATTTTTCCTGTTCGGATGTTTTTCCCAGCTGCCGGGCAAGTTCGGCCATGCACCATTCGGTATAGGCATGTTCGAGCGTGCCTGAGATGCTGCCCGAATGTCCGAGTTTTTCGTTGCCGAAACGTTCGGTTGTCGCCACCGAATATTTCCATGCCTTTTCCGTATCGAATCCGCGAATACCCTTGGCGTATGCATCGGCAATGACGGAGATGGCGGGATTCCCCAACATGCAGCCGCTGTAGGCGTTCAGCAGTTCCCAGCGTTCCAGATAGCCCTTTCCGCTTTCTTCGGCCAGCGTGACGAGCGAATTAATCATGTCGCTTATGACGTCCGGATTGATAACCGTTTGCAGGGGCATCTGGCTTCTGAAGACGTCCCAGCCGCTGAATATCGTGCGCTTGCGGAACGACCCGGTCGTATGGATTTGCCCGTCGCCGCCGGTATATTTCCCGTCCACGTCGGCCACCAGCCGGGGGTCTATCATGGTATGGTAAAGGGCGGTGTAGAAGATGGTGCGCTGCGCTTCCGTTCCGCCCTCGACCGTGATTTTTCCCAGCGCGTCGTCCCACCGCAAACGCGCCTGACGGTATACGCCGTCAAAATCCCAGCCGGGGATTTCGGCCTCCAGATTCTTCCGCGCGCCTTCTTCGCTGACAAACGAGATGCCGGCTTTCATCAGCACCTGTTCGCCGGAGCCGGCGTCAAATTCGGTGAAGAAACCCAGGTGTTTGCCTTCGTATTCCCGGACGTCGCGAAGGATTCTGGAGTCGGCCACCCGCTGCCGGTAGGCGTCGCTGAATACTTCTCCGGGCAGGCGCGATGCTCCGTCGGGGATGTCGGCGCTCCAGACGCCGGTGTGCTGCAGCGGTTTCGAGAACTGTGCGTAATAATATACGGTATAGCGGGCATTGCCATCTCCGTGGCCCCAGCCTCCACCTTCGGGAGTACATTCCATGCGTCCCGTTACGGTATGTTCGTCCACAATCCTGACCGTCTGCCACGTGGACGTACCTCCGACCCTGCGCGCCAGGTCAATCTGAATGCGCGACTTGCCGCCGGGGAAAGTGAAGCGGAGGATGCCGGCACGCGGCGTCACGGTCGCTTCCGCACGGATGTCGTAGTCCGTCAGCGTCACCGCGTAATAGCCGGCTTTGGCCGTCTCGGTCGCTTTGTCGTAACACGAGCGGTAGCCCGTTTCGGGGTTTTCCGGATTGCCGGCAACGACCTTGAGTTCACCGGTTGTGGGCATGGTCAGAAAATTGCCCAAATCGCCATACCAGCCGATACCGCTCATCTGGGTGAAGGCAAAGCCCTCGATGGTGGTATGTTCGTAGCTGTAACCCGGGCCGTTGTCGCCCCCGGTCACGGTGTTGGGACTTAACTGTACCATGCCGAACGGCGAAGCCGCTCCGGGAAACGTCTTCCCCAGTCCGTGGCTGGCGCCTGCGGCCTCCCTGTTGGTGCTCGCCCCGATAAACGGGTCGACATAACCGGACAGCGTGCGCGTTTCCTGCGACCGGCAGCCGCAGAAGCACATGAACAGCAAAATGAAATACGGAAAGACGGAGAAAATGTGAGAATGAGTAAATGAGCCAATGTGAAAATGAATTTTCCTCTGTCTCTGTGTTGACAATTTATTCTTTACCATGTCGCGAAATATAAAGCTGATTTTATTATTGTCAGTAGTTAGTAGTCAGTAGATAGTAGTTAGTAGAATAAAGTCACGGTTTCGGATACAAAACTCATTGCCCTACAGCTTGCCTGCTACCGTTCTAACTACTAACTACTATTTTACCGCATCCTGTTCATTTCTTCTCCCGGTAATCTTTCCGCATGGAGACTTGCGTCGCCGTCGGGAAATCGGCCGGTACGGGCTGCGTCACTTTACCGGTGGCCGCCCACTCGGCGCCGCGCAGCAGCAGCGTCTGAAAACCGGCGCACTGCATGGCCGTATTGTCTTCGACCGAAGCGCCCGCATGTCCGAGCATGGTGTGGAAAATACGCGCCTTGCCGAAGTCCACCGTGAAAATCAGAGGCTCTTCGCGTCCCGACCCTCTGGTTGCCGTGTCGGAGTAAGCGGTGTAGAGCAGAGCGCCGATGTTTCCCGGCCCGCGCATCCGGTCATACAGTTCGTCCTGCGCATGAAGCCATTGCGTCGGCAGTCCTTTGACGACCGGATGTTCCGGGGTGCGTCCGTTCAGCTTGTACTCGTGCTGTCTCCCGTGCGAACCGCCGGAGCCGGGCGATGTGTCCTTTACCAGCTGACCGTCTTTCCAGTACACATACGGCCCCGACTTTTCGTTACGGTTTTCCCAGCCGCCCAGCGCACACAGCTGATTGTATTCCGGCCACTGGGAAAAGGCATTGTCGGCCGCATGATAGACAATGATTCCGCCGCCTTTTCCGGCAAATTCGAGCAGCCGGCGATTGGTTTCCTCCGGCCATGCGTCGCCGTTGTAGTCGAGCAACAGCAAATCGTAGGATTTGAAGTCGGGTACGAACCCGGACATGTCTTCACCTTTTCCCGGCGAAATGGCAAAGTCAACGGTAAAAAGCCCCGAATTTTCCAAAATCTGTTTAAATACTACATGGCTCACCTGCCAATTGTGATTGTTTTGTCCGGTGACGACCAACGCTTTCAGCGGCTGTCTGCCGGTCGATGCGCACGCAAAAAACATTGCCGCGCAGATAAGTAAAATACTTCCTGATACTATTCTTTTCATAACAACTGATTATTTTTCGGGCAAAAGTACAACATTCTATCAAAAAGCGATAACTTTGCTCCCCTAAAATCAAAAAAATGATTCACTTTAATAGAACAGGACTTGCTTTTATCGGAATTTTCTGCTGTCTTTCCCCGACTCAAGCCCAATCCGACGACTGGCGCGAACAAACCAAACTGCTAATCTATGCGCCGCGTTATTTCGGCCCGAATGCGTTTCCGCTGCCCGAACTTCGCGACGGCAGGGTGGGCGACCGCTACGAAATAGAACTCAGAGGCGAGTATCACTACTATGAAGGCGACCGGACAAAAGACGTTTATGCCCGGCTTTTCGTTCCCTTTGCCGGTGGACGCGCCGGGCTGGAGGTCAGCGGCGTCATACGGGAGGATTACGTCATGACGGACGGGACAAGAGCGGAACGTCATGCGGTTGAGACCCGTCCCCCCATCCCGTGCTACGGCGACGTGATTATCAGTTCGTTCTTTCAGCTGCTGAAAAGTGAAAAGTGGTGCGACGTCACGTTCGGCAGCAACCTGAAAACAGCCAGCGGCGGACGCCTGTGCGACGCCCGCTATACGGACGCCGCCACATACTGGTTTGATTTGACGGCCGGCCGGGACTTGGTTCGTAACGCGGAACGTTCGGCCTTCCTCCGTGTGCAGGCACTGGTCGGGTTCTACTGCTGGATGACCAATGATCCGGTGCACCGCCAGAACGACGCCACACTGTATGGCGCCGGACTTGGCGCCGGATATAAAAACATATTGTTTACCTGCGATTATTCCGGTTTCTACGGATACGAAAAAATGGGCGACGACCCCGCCGTCCTTCGCTGCAAACTCAATTACGAGTACAGAAAAAACGTGCTCTCCCTCCGGTTTCGCCACGGAATGAAAGATCATCTGTATGATAC
>JAISEZ010000217.1 GCA_031263835.1 Tannerella sp. | reverse complement strand
TTAATAATAAACAGCAAACAATTAAATCCCGCCTTCTTTGACCTGAAGACGGGACTGGCCGGAGAGATGCTGCAAAAAATCGTCAATTACAATATGCGACTGGGTATAGTCGGCGATTTTTCGGTATATCAAAGCAAAAGCCTTCACGATTTCATTCGCGAGAGCAATAGATACAGAAAAATCGTATTTGCGGATACGGCAGAAAAAGCAAAAGAGTTATTAAATCCATAACTCCAATCATAAAATCAATGATATAAATATATTACAAGTATAGAATCAACAAATCAAAAGTTATTACATTATGCCAAAAGTACAGTACATTGACCCCATGCAGGTCAGGAAACCCGGTGAGATTACGTTCAATCCCATTCCGGTGAATCAATACAGCCGGACAATCGCGGACGAGCTGGCGGACAAACACTTCTCGCCGGCCGACCTGACGCGCATCTATCACGACATGGTCGTCATCCGCGAGTTCGAGACAATGCTGCAACTGGTCAAGACGACCGGCGCCTACCGGGGTGTGGAATACAACAACCCCGGCCCCGCGCACCTCTCGGCCGGTCAGGAAGCCGCCGCCGTAGGAATGGCCTACACGCTCGACGTCAACGATTTCATTTTCGGTTCGCACCGCAGCCACGGCGAAATCCTCGCCAAGGGACTGCGCGCCATCCGGCAACTGGACGACCCCGCGCTCGAGCGCATCATGAACGAATTCTGGGACGGCGCCACGGTCAGCGTCGTGAAGCAGTCCTGCACCGGCGCCGACGTCAAGGCCCTGGGCATCCGTTTCCTGCTCTACGGCGCGCTGGCCGAGATTTTCGCCCGCACGACCGGATTCAACAAGGGGCTGGGCGGCAGCATGCACACCTTCTTCACCCCCTTCGGCATCTACCCGAACAACGCCATCGTCGGCGGCAGCGGCAGCATCGCCGTCGGAGCGGCGCTCTACAAGAAAATCAACCGCAAGCCCGGCATCGTCGTGGCCAACATCGGCGACGGTTCGATGGCGCGCGGCCCCGTCTGGGAAGGGCTTTCCTTCGCCGCCATGGACCAGTTCACGCAGCTCTGGGAAGGCGACATGCGGGGCGGCCTGCCGGTCATCATCAACATCATGAACAACCAGTACGGCATGGGCGGACAGACCCGCGGCGAGACGATGGGCTACGACATGGCCGCCCGCATCGGCGCCGGCGTCAACCCGGAGCAGATGCACGCCGAGCGCGTCGACGGATACAGTCCGCTGGCCGTCATCGACGCCTACCGCCGGAAAAAGGCGCTGCTGGAAGCCGGGAAAGGGCCGGCACTGCTCGACGTCGTCACCTACCGCTACAGCGGCCACTCGCCTTCGGACGCCTCCTCGTACCGCTCGAAGGAGGAAACCGAGGCATGGGAGGCGCAGGACTGCATCGCCGGTTTCGGGCGCGAACTGGCCGCCGCCGGCGTCGCCACGGAAAAGGAACTGGAGACCGTCCGTGAAGGGGTGAAGGCCGTCATGCTCGACACGTTCATGCTCGCCATCGACGACACGCTCTCGCCGCGCATGGACCTGCACCGCGAACCGGAACTGCTCGGGACGATGATGTTCTCGAACGGCTCGGTCGACTCGTTCTCGGACGCCGCGCCCGACGTCAACCACCCGATGGCGGAGAATCCGCGCGTGAAGCAAATCGCCCAGAAGGAACGTTTCGCCTTCGACCGCGACGGCAAGCCGTTTTCGAAGATGAAGCAGTACCAGTTGCGCGACGGCATCTTCGAGGCGCTCATCGACCGCTTCTACCGCGACGCCTCGCTCGTGGCCTGCGGCGAGGAGAACCGCGACTGGGGCGGCGCCTTCGCCGTCTACCGCGGCCTGACCGAGGCCCTGCCCTATCACCGGCTCTTCAACACGCCCATCGCCGAGGCCGCCATCGTCGGGACGGCCATCGGATACGCGATGTGCGGCGGCCGCATCGTGCCCGAAATCATGTACTGCGACTTCCTCGGCTGCTGCGGCGACGAGGTCTTCAACCAGCTCCCCAAGTGGCAGGCCATGAGCGGCAACATACTGAAAATGCCGGTCGTCGTGCGCGTCTCGGTCGGCTCGAAATACGGCGCCCAGCACTCGCAGGACTGGACGTCGCTCGCCGCCCATATCCCCGGCCTGAAGGTCGTCTTCCCCGTCACGCCCTACGACGCGAAGGGACTGATGAACGCCGCCCTGCAGGGCACCGACCCGGTCATCTTCTTCGAGAGCCAGCGCATCTATGAAATCGGCGAACAGTTTCATGCCGGCGGCGTGCCCGCGGGCTACTACGAAATCCCCTTCGGCGAACCCGACGTCAAGCGCGAGGGGCGCGACATCACGTTCCTGACCGTCGGCGCGACGCTCTACCGTGCGCTCGAGGCCGCACGCATGCTCGAAGACCGCTACGGGATGAGCGCCGAAGTCATCGACGCGCGTTCGCTCGTGCCGTTCGACTACGGGAAGGTGCTCGCCTCGGTGCGCAAGACGGGACGAATCGTAATCGCCGGCGACGCGACGGCGCGCGGCTCGTTCCTGAACGACCTGGCGCGCAACATCACCGACCTGGCCTTCGACGACCTCGACGCGCCGCCGGCCGTCCTCGGCTCGCGCGACTGGATTACGCCCGCCTACGAGCTTGAATACGCCTTCTTCCCGCAGCCGCAGAGCTTCCTCGACATCATCCACGAGAAAATCGTGCCGCTCAGGGGGCATATACCGGAGTACAACTTCACGCCGGCGGAGCAAATCCGGCGGGCGAAGGCGGGGATTTGAAAATAATGTGGGAATGTGAGAATTTGAGAATGTGAAAATGAGGCAATTCATTTTTGCATTCTCATATTTCCGCTCGAAGCTACTCTGACAGCATTGTGACCGTCGCAAATGCGACAGAGGGAATGCCGACAGCATTGCGGCTGGCGCCACTGGCGCAGAGACGACGCCCTGTTGCCCTCGGGACTGTTCGGGCCGGTGCAGCTGCGACAGGTAAAGCGGGTGAGAATGGAGAATTGAGAATGGAGAATGGAGAACGGAGAATGAAGCGCCGCCGCAACCGCCGACCGTCCCTGTGAACAGCGAGGACGGCTGGCGGCAGCGGCGGCGTTTTTTTCCGCAGGGGGTAGCCCCCGCCTCCCGGCACGAAGCAAAGCAGTCCGGAAATGTATTGTTTATTTCCAGACAATGCTTTAGCCTGCTGAGGAGGCGCTCCTCTACCTGCTGAGGAGGTGCTCCTCTACCTGCTGAGGAGGCGCTCCTCTACCTGCTGAGGAGGCGCTCCTCTACCTGCTGAGGAGATGCTCCTCTACCTGCTGAGGAGATGCTCCTCTACCTGTTAGGGAGACGCTCACTAACAGGTTAGGGAGACGCTCACTAACAGGTTAGGGAGACGCTCACTAACAGGTTAGGGAGATGCTCACTAACAGGTTAGGGAGACGCTCACTAACAGGTTAGGGAGACGTTCACTAACAGGTTAGGGAGACGTTCACCCACATGCTGGTGAGACGTTCACCTACATGCTGGTGAGACGTTCACCCACATGCTGGTGAGATGTTCACCGTTAACCCGGTTTTGTTTGTTTCCGGACGATGCCTGACTGCCGATTCGCATTAACCATTAACCGTTAACCGTTAACCACTAATCATTGCCCCGTTTTGTATGAGATGCACCCTGAAAAAATTGTACCTTTGTCCCGGCAACTGAAAGGAGTTATGAAGTTGACGGAGTTTTATTTTTAAATACACAATGGATGATGAAACGAATATTATTTTTCTGGATGGCTTGCATTCCTCTGTGGACGAATGCAGCGGACGAGGCGCGGTTACTGCGTTTTCCGACCACCGACGGTCGCGACGTGGTGTTTACGTATGCCGGCGATTTGTATAAGGCGCCGCTGACGGGCGGCGAAGCCCGGCGATTGACCTCGCATGTGGGTTACGAGATGTTTCCCCGGTTTTCGCCGGACGGGAAAAACATCGCATTTACAGGTCAGTATGACGGAAATACGGAAGTATATGTCATTCCCTCGGAAGGCGGCGAGCCGCTGCGCGTGACTTACACGGCCACCAACCGCCGCGACGACCTGGGCGACCGCATGGGGCCGAACAATATCGTGATGACCTGGACGCCGGACAGCCGCCGCATCCTCTACCGCAACCGTATCGGCAGCGGTTTCGACGGCCGGCTCTACACGGTGGACAGGGAAGGCGGCCTTTCCGAGCCTGTTCCCCTGCCCGAAGGCGGTTTTTGCAGCTACTCGCCGGACGGGAAACGGCTGGCATACAATTGCGTCATGCGCGAATTCCGCACATGGAAATACTACCGGGGCGGCATGGCGGACGACATCCGGATATATGATTCCGCCGGACAGACGGTCGAAAATATCACCGCCAACGACGCGCAGGACATTTTTCCGATGTGGATAGGAGAGGAAATCTATTTCCTGTCCGACCGCGACCGTACCATGAACGTGTTTGTCTATCACACAGGGACGAAGGAGGTTTCGAAAGTGACGGACTTCACGGAATACGACGTGAAGTTCCCGAGTACGAACGGCCGGCTCATCGTCTTCGAGAACGGAGGGTACCTGTATAAACTGGAGCCGGCAGGCAAAAAGGCGGAAAAGATAACCGTCACCCTGGCCTCCGACCTGGTCTATGCCCGCAGCGAAATCAAGGAGGGACGGAATTACCTGACGGCTGCCAGCCTCTCGCCCGACGGGGAACGGCTGGCCGTCACGGCGCGCGGGGAGGTATTCAACCTGCCTGCCGACAAAGGCGCGACAAAAAACATCACCCGCTCGCCCGGCGCGCACGAACGTCAGGCGCAGTGGTCGCCCGACGGAAAGTTAATCGCATATATTTCGGATGCGACCGGCGAAACGGAGCTTTACGTGCAGCCGGCCGAAGGGGGCGAACCGGAACAGCTGACAAAGGATAATGATACCTATATCCGTCGTTTTGAATGGAGTCCGGACAGCAGGTCCATTGTTTACACCGACCGCAGGAACCGCATCAACCTCCTGACGGTAGCCGCGAAACAGCGAACGGCGCTCCTGCAGGAACCGCTCGGCGAACCTCGCGACGTGCATTTTTCGCCGGACAGCAAGTGGCTAACCTATACGAAAATGATTGAAAACGAATTTGACGCGGTGTATGTGTACAGCCTGACGGAGAAGAAGGAATATCCGGTGACCGACCGCTGGTACGAATCCTTTTCGCCGGTGTTCAGCACGGACGGGAAGTACATCGTATTCGCTTCCAGGCGCGATTTCAGTCCGGTGTACGGTGCGCTGGAGTGGAATCACGTGTTCGGGAATGACAACGGCGTATATCTGGCTTTGCTGAGGAAGGATACCCCTTCGCCTTTGCTGGAAATGGACGCGGAAGCGCCGGAGAAAGCGGAAAGCAGCGGTAAGGAGACGCCGGAAAAGAAAGACGGCAAAAAAGCCCCCGAAAGCAAAGGCAGCGAAGCGACGGTAGTCATCGACCCCGACGGACTGGCGGACCGCATCGTCCGGATTCCCGTATCTTCGGGACAGTACGGGAATTTTTATTCGGACGGAAACAGCGTCTATTACACGCGCGGCGGTTCCACCTATCTCTACGACCTGAGCAAACGGAAGGAGGAAAGCGTGGCGGACGGCGCGTCGATGACCGTCGAGCCGGGACGCCGGAAGGCGCTGTTCTCCAAAGACCGCAACCGGCTGTTCGTAACGGCTGTCCCGTCGGGAAAGGCCGACCTGAAGGACGCGGTGGATTTGTCGAACATGAAGATGGCGACCGATTATCCGCAGGAATGGGCGCAGGTGTTCGATGAAGCCTGGCGCGCCTTCCGTGACGGGTTTTATGTTGAAAACATGCACGGCGTGGACTGGAAAGCGATGAAGGAGAAATACGCCGTATGGCTGCCGCACGTAAAGAACCGTCTGGACTTGAATTACGTCATCGGCGAGATGATTGGCGAACTGAATTGCGGACACGCCTACATCACGACCGGCGAGATGGAGCGTCCCGGACGCATCGCCACCGGGCTGCTGGGCGCGCAGATTTCGCGCGACGGGAGCGGTTTCTTCCGGCTGGAGAAGATTCTGCCCGGCGTTTCGTGGAACAAGTCCCTGCGTTCACCTCTGACCGACCCCGGCATCGAGGCGCGCGAAGGCGACTTTATCGTGGCGGTGGATGGCGTACCGGCCAACAGCGTGAAAGACCTGTACGTCCTGCTGGTCGGGAAAGCCAGTGTGCCCGTCGAGCTTCTGCTCAACGGCAAGCCTGAACTGAAGGGCGCCCGGAAAGTGGTAATCCGTCCGCTGGATGACGAATATCCGCTCTATCACCATCAATGGGTACGGGAGAATATCGCGAAAGTGGACAGCGCTTCGAACGGACGAATCGGCTACATCTACATCCCGGACATGGGCCCCGAAGGGCTGATTGAATTTGCCCGCTATTTCTACCCGCAGCTGGACAGGGAAGGGTTGATTATCGACGACCGCGCCAATGGCGGCGGCAATGTGTCGCCGATGATACTCGAACGTCTGGCGCGCGAACCCTACCGGATGACGATGCGCCGCGGTTCGACGCATACGGGGACGGTGCCCGACGCCGTACAGGTCGGGCCTAAAGTCTGTCTGATTAACAAGTATTCCGCCTCGGACGGCGACCTGTTTCCGTGGGGATTCCGCGCGCTGAAGCTGGGCAAGCTGATTGGTACCCGCACGTGGGGCGGCATTGTCGGCATCAGCGGTTCGCTGCCTTTTATCGACGGAACGGATTTGCGCGTGCCGTTCTTCACCAGCTACGACGTGAAAACGGGCGACTGGATCATCGAAAACTACGGCGTCGACCCGGATATCCGTGTGGACAACGACCCGATCAGGGAATGGAACGGCCAGGACGAACAGCTCGACCGCGCCATCCGGGAGGTGATGGACGAACTGAAAAACCGCAAACCCCTGCCCAAAGTCCCCACCCCAAGAACATGGAATCAGTGATTAGTGGTTAGTG
>JAISEZ010000216.1 GCA_031263835.1 Tannerella sp. | reverse complement strand
GGAATGTTAAGAAAATTCCGAACGTCCGGGAGGCGGACGGACGGAATCCGGACTGAATTCCGAACGTCCGGGAGCCGGACGATGTCATCAAGTGAAGGCCTGACGCCGGAAGGCGTCTGATTTGGATAACCCCGGGCTGCGCCTGCGGCGTGATGCGTCCGGAAAAATTCATTGGCTTATTCGCTCATTTTCACATCTTCTCATTTGTTCATTGCTTTTCGGGTTTGTACAGATTGCCGCCGCTTTTGATAAAAAAAATGGCTGTACCTGAAATGAATGCGGGAAAGTAATTACTTTTGTCCAAACAAAATAACAGATGGATTTATCGGAAACAGCGTGCGTGGAACATGGCTTCGTTTTTTTTCGATGAACAGAAGGCTTAACAATGCAAATGTTTACGGAAGTAAAAGAATACACGTTGGATAACGGATTGACCGTCTGGCTGAATGAAGACCATTATCAGCCGAAAGTCTTTGGCGCCGTAGTCGTAAAAGCCGGTTCGAAAGATTGCCCCAACACGGGGATTGCCCATTACTTCGAGCACATGATGTTCAAGGGGACAGACCGGATTGGAACGGTGGATTATGCCGCCGAAAAGGTATGGCTGGACGCCATCGCCGCGAAATACGACGAGCTGGCGCAGACGAAAGACCCGCTGGCGCGCAGAACCATCCAGCAGGAAATCAGCGAACTCAGCGTCCGGGCGGCTCAATACGTCATCCCCAACGAATTTGACAAGCTCATCAGCAAATATGGCGGCAGCAAGCTGAATGCCGGCACTTCCTACGACTACACCGTCTATCACAACACCTTTCTTCCACAGTACATGGCACACTGGGCGGAAATCAGCAGCGAGCGGCTCCTCAATCCCGTCTTCCGCATGTTCCAGAGCGAACTCGAAACCGTATATGAAGAAAAAAACCGGCGCGACGACATGATGCTCAACCAGGCCATCGAGCGGCTGATGGAAATCTGCTTCCAGCCCCACCCCTATGCCTTTCCGGTCATCGGCAGCGCGGAAAACCTGAAAAACCCGCGCCTCTCGGAGATGCGCAAATTTTTCAGGGAATATTACGTCGCCTCCAACATGGGACTGATTCTGAGCGGCGATTTCGACACCGGGGCGACGCTCCGGATACTGGAACGCACCTTTTCGCGCATTCCGCAGGGCGTTGTCAGGACACGCACGACGGTGAAAATTCCGCCTTTCCGGGGACGGGAAAAAACATCCGTCAAGGTGCCGCTTCCCCTGATGAAGGCCGTGGCGCTCGGTTTCCGCGGCGTGCCGTCCAACCATCCCGACCAGGCGGCCCTGGACATTGCCCTGGGGATTCTGAACAACGCCGACGGCACCGGATACCTGGACAAGCTGATGGCCAACCGGAAAGTGATGGGCGCCATGGTCGGCGGCGAAAACTTCAACGAAGCGGGCTATGTGGGGATTCTGATTGTGCCGAAACTGGTTTCACAGACCTGCCGCTCGGCCGAGAAGATGATTTGGCGCGAAGTGGAACGCCTCAGGAAGGGCGATTTTACGGACGAACTGTTCAACAGCCTGAAGCGGGAACGCCTGCGCCGTCATTTCACGGAACTGGAGGACATCGACTCGCGCAGTCAGGTGCTGGTGCGCCTGTTTTCGCAGGGGAAGACGTGGACGGACTACCGGGCGGAGCTGGACCGCATGGACGCCCTGACCAAGGACGATGTCGTGAAGATTGCCAACAAATATTTCGGAGACAATTACCTGTATGTACGGAAAAAAACGGGACGCTATCCCAAGGTACATCTGGCCAAGCCCGATTTCGCCCCCATCCTGCCGGCCCATGCGGACGCGACGTCGGCCTATGCCCGGCAGCTGGAGGAGATTCCGGTACGGGAAGTCAAGCCCCGTTTCCTGGACTTCGGGAACGACGTCCGGACGGTTGCGCTGACGCCCAAAGTCACGCTCTATGCGACGCCCAACCCCGTCAACCGGATATTCACGTTCAAGTTCATGTACGGCATCGGCCTGCTGGAAGAACCCCGGCTGAAGTACCTGACGACGTATCTCCCCCTGCTGGGGACGGGGAACCGGTCGTTCGAGTCGTTCCGGATACGCCTGCAGGCGCTGGGCAGCACGCTCGACATGGACGCGGACAGGGATTATTTCACGCTGAAGATAAGCGGCTTTGACGGCGCTTTCGGCGAGACGCTGGCCCTAATCGGCGACTTCCTGACGCAGGTGAAGGCGGACGACCGGAAGCTGAAAACGCTGGTTGACGATGCCCGGGTGACCGAAAAGGCGTTTTTCAAATCGAACAATGAAGTGGCGGAAGCGCTGTTCGAATACGTCCAGTACGGGCGGCTGTCGCAGTACATGACCAAACTCTCGCTTGCCGGCGTAAAGGGGATAAAGGGCGGGGAACTGGTCGAAATTTTCCACCGCGTGCAGCAGGTAGAATGCAGCCTGCACTATTGCGGCACGCTGGACGCCGGACAGGTGGCCGGGCAGGTGAAAGAGATTATCAGCCTGGAACGGATTACGGAAACGTCCCGCGCCCCGGTGTACCGCGAATTTGTCGCCTACGACCGGCCGCTGGTCTTTTTTTACGACATGCCGGACGTGTTTCAGAACATCATCTACGCCTACATGGCCTGCGACCCGCTGGAGACGCCCGTGAAACGGCACGAGGCCAGCCTGTTTTCCAAATACTTCGGCGAAGGCATGTCGTCGCTGATGTTTCAGGAGATACGCGAGTTCCGCTCGTTTGCCTATTACACCTCCGGCGCCTACCGTTTACCGCCGCTGTGCCACTCGGACAAGCCGACCCGTTTCGTCACCTATCTCTCCACGCAGAGCGACAAGACGATTGAGGCGTTGAAAGTGCTCAACGAGCTGATTCGGAACATGCCGGAGCATCCCGAACGGATAGCGGACGTAATCCGGACCACCCTCAACCAGACCAGCAACGATTATCCTTCTTTCCGGGAGATTTCCGCGAAGATAGCCATTCATCGGCGCGACGGCTATGTGGACGACCCGAACCGTTCCCTGCTGGCGGACATCCGGCGGATGAGCATGGAGGATGTTGTCCGCTTTTACCGGTCGAACGTGCAGGGACGTACGCTGGCTTACGTCGTCGTCGGCAATTCGCGGCGAATGGACATGCGCCAGCTGGCCGCCTTCGGCGATGTGGTGCGGATGAGGAAAAAGGACTTCTATCAATGAGTGGTTAGTGATGAGTGATGAGTGGTTAGTGGTTAGTGATTCATGCGAATCGGCAGCTAAAAAATCAGACAGATAAAAGCAATGGCAATTTTTCTGCGCGAGATCAAACGGTTGGCAGAAGATAAGTATTAAAAATCTCTATATTTTGCCCGCTTCTGCCTCCTCTTTCAAATATAATTTCTACTTTTAGGTGCTCGTAAAAGCATTATTGATAAATATTAGTAGTTGAATATATGAAAACAAGCATTGAAGAACGTTGGGCAACACATCCGGATGATGTGAAACGGTATGATACCCAACAGTTGAGAAAAGAATTTTTAGTGAAGAGATTTTTTGAGGCGGACAGCGTGTTGATGACCTATACGCATAACGACCGTCTGATTGTCGGCGGAATCTATCCGGTGAATGAAAGAATCAAACTGAAACCGGTGGAATTGATTCGTTCGGAATATTTTTGCGAACGGCGTGAAGCGGGTGTGATTTGCATCGAAGGCGAAGGCAGCGTAACGGTCGACGGCACGGAATACGCACTGGCATTCAAGGATGCGCTCTACATCGGACGCGGAGCGAAAGAGATTTACTTCTCAAGCAGGGATGCCGCCCGTCCGGCCAAGTTTTATTTTGCTTCGTCGCCGGCGCACAGGGCTTTTCCTACTGCACAAATCACCGGTGAAATGCGGCGCGTACGCAATCTGGGAGCGCCGGAAACGTCGAACGAACGTATCCTGAACCAGCTTATTCTGAATGAAATCGTACCCTGCTGCCAGTTGCAGATGGGGTTGACGGAACTGCAGACCGGCAGCGTGTGGAATACGATGCCGCCGCATACCCACTCGCGCCGGATGGAAGCGTATTTCTATTTCAGGGTGCCCGAACAGCAGGCTATCTGCCATTTCATGGGACAGCCGCAGGAAACGCGCCATATCTTCCTGCACAACGAACAGGGCGTTATTTCACCCTCGTGGTCGATTCACGCGGCTGCCGGAACAGGCAGTTACAGCTTTATCTGGGCGATGTGCGGCGAAAATCTGGCGTATGATGACATGGATACGTTCACGGCTGACAAATTACAGTAAACAGTTATGAAAAAGACCGTTTTCCTGTTTTGTGCGGCAGCCGCACTGATGGCATGTTCATCGGAAAAGACCTTTCGCGTCACGGTCGAGAATCCAAGTGATTTCGACCGTTTGACGGAAATGGTGGAACTCCCGCTAAGCGCGGTGAGTGCGAAAATCACGCCGGGTGAAGGACAGACGTATGTGCTTCAAAACGACCGGAAGGAAACCGTTCCCGTGCAAATCACCCATGACGGGAAACTTATCTTTCAGGCCGGCGTAAGGGCGAAGGAAACTGCGGTTTACACGCTCTCGGCCGGCGCCCCGCAGACGTTCGCCCCGAAAACCTACGGCCGTTTTATCCTTGAGCGGAAAGACGACTTTGCGTGGGAGAATGACCGCGTGGCGTTCCGGATTTACGGTGCGGCGCTGGTGGAAATCGACGGCCCGAGCAACGGCCTCGACCTTTGGTACAAGCGTACCGACAGGCTGGTGATTGACAGGTGGTACAAAGACGAGCTGGCGGGACTGCGCTCGTATCACAAAGACTACGGCGAAGGGCAGGACGACTACTCGGTGGGACGCACGCTGGGCGGCGGAATGATGGCGCCCTACGTCGGCAACCGGTTGTGGCTGAACGAAAACTTCATCGGCCAGGAGCTTCTTGAGAACGGCCCGCTGCGTACGACTTTTCGCGTAACGTACAAGCCGGTCGAGGTGAACGGAAAAACGTTTGACGAAAGCCGGATATTCTCGCTGGACGCCGGTTCGCAACTGACGAAGGTCACGCAGATATACGGTACGGCGGAGGCCATGCCCGTGGCGGCAGGCATTGTCAAGCGCGACGGCAGGGATGCGATTTTCAAGAACATCACCGGTACGTTCGCTTCGCTTGTCTATGCCGAGCCGGAGAGCGAAACGGCCGGGAAAGTCTATGTCGGGATGATATTCCCGTCCGGACTGGAGAGGACGGCGATGGATACGTATTCGCTGATTCATGCCGTGAGGGGACGGGAAGAGACTCATTCCCACCTGCTGGGTGTGACGACCTTTCAGCCGGGTACGCCCATAACGTATTACACCGGATTCGGATGGAGCAAATACGGATTTCCGGAGGTGGATGACTTTAACCGCTACATCGCTCATTTTGCGACAGGTCTGCAGGAGCCGCTTATCATAAAAACGGGAAGGTGAAGAAGGTAGTTACGTTCGGGGAAATCATGCTGCGGCTGGCGGCGCCCGGATATTTGCGGTTTATCCAGTCGAACAGCCTGAATGCCACGTTTGGCGGCGGCGAGGCCAATGTCGCCGTGTCGCTGGCCAACTACGGCATACCGGCGGAATTTGTCACCCGTCTGCCGTCGAACGACATTGCCGAATGGTGCCTCTCCGAGTTACGTAAATATAATGTAGGGACGCGCCGCATTATCCGGGGCGGCGACCGCATGGGCATTTATTTCCTTGAAACGGGAGCCGTTGCCCGCGCGTCGAAAGTGGTCTATGACCGGGCAAACTCCGCGATGGCCGGGATTCGGCCGGGGATGGTGGACTGGGACGAGGTGTTCGGCGAGGCCCGGTGGTTTCACTGGACGGGCATCACGCCCGCGCTTTCACAGGGTGCGGCGGATGCGTGTCTGGAGGCAGTCAGGGCGGCGAACCGGCTGGGCGTTACGGTGTCGACCGACCTGAACTACCGCAGGAACCTGTGGAACTACGGCAAGACGGCGTCCGAAGTCATGCCGGCGCTGGCAGAAGGCTGCGACGTGATGCTGGGCAACGAGGAAGACGCCGAAAAGGTGTTCGGCATCAAGCCCGAAGGATTCGACGCCACGCATACGGGAGGCGAAATCGACGCCGCCGGGTTCGAATCGGTATGCCTCCAGCTGAAGGAGCGTTTCCCGCGGGCGCGGAAGGTCATCATCACCCTGCGCGGTTCCGTCAATGCGAACCACAACACGTGGGGAGGCGTCCTTCATGCCGACAGGCTCTATCAGTCGCGGCGCTACGACATTACGCACATCGTCGACCGCGTCGGCGGAGGCGATTCGTTTATGGGCGGACTGATTTACGGCCTGCTGACGTATCCGTCGGAACCGCAGCGGGCGCTGGACTTTGCCGTCGCCGCTTCCTGCCTGAAGCATACGGTTTACGGAGACTTCAATGCCGTCTCGGTGGCCGAAGTGGAGCAGCTGCTCGGGGGCGACGGGTCGGGACGGGTATCCAGATAAAAACATACAATCGCATGAATTATGAATTATGAGCATGTGATTCTACGGAAGGCCGGCACCCAACGGGTGCCGGTCTCCTGCCGGCGACGAGAGGCCGGTACCCAACGGGTGCCGGCTTCCTGTCGGCGACGAGAGGCCGGTACCCAACGGGTGCCGGCTTCCTGCCGGCGACGAGAGGCCGGAACCCAACGGGTGCCGGCTTCCTGTCAGCGACGGGAGACCGGCACCCAACGGGTGCCCGGAATTATAAATTAAGCGAATCGGTAGTTAGTAGACAGTAGAACCGATTCGCATTATTAATCAAACATACAAACAGTAAATTATGGAGAATTTATTTTCACTGAAAGGAAAAGTAGCGCTGGTGACCGGCGCATCCTACGGCATCGGGTTCGCGATTGCTTCGGCATACGCCAGAGCCGGCGCCGCCATTGTGTTCAACGACATCAACCGGGAACTGACGGACAGGGGACTGGCCGCCTATCGCGAAGCCGGCATCACGGCGCACGGTTACGTGTGCGACGTGACCGACGAAGCGCAGGTCAACGGCCTGGTCGCCCAAATCGAACGGGAAGTCGGCGTCATTGACATTCTGGTAAACAATGCCGGCATCATCCGCCGCATCCCCATGCACGAGATGAGCGCGGCCGACTTCCGTCAGGTCATCGACATCGACCTCAACGGGCCGTTTATCGTATCCAAGGCCGTCCTCCCGGGAATGATGAAAAAGGGCGGCGGCAAAATCATCAACATCTGTTCGATGATGAGCGAACTGGGACGCGAAACCGTCTCGGCCTATGCGGCAGCCAAGGGCGGCCTGAAGATGCTGACCCGCAACATCGCCTCCGAGTATGGCGAGTACAACATCCAGTGCAACGGCATCGGGCCGGGCTACATCGCCACGCCGCAGACAGCGCCGCTGCGCGAGACACAGCCCGACGGCTCCCGTCACCCGTTCGACCGGTTCATCATCGCCAAGACGCCGGCCGCGCGCTGGGGTACGACCGGCGACCTCGAAGGCCCGGCCATCTTTCTGGCATCCGCGGCATCCGATTTCGTGAACGGGCATATCCTGTATGTCGACGGCGGCATCCTCGCCTACATCGGCAAGCAGCCGTAAGGCTTGAATTATTGAATCATTGAATCTTTGAATCATTGAATTATTGAATCTATATGAACAGACAGAATGAAAGAATGACGAACTATCGCTGGATGATTTGTGCGATGCTGTTTTTCGCCACCACGATAAACTATCTTGACCGGCAGGTACTGTCGCTCACGTGGCCCAACTTTATCGGGCCTGAATTCGGGTGGACCAATGACGATTACGGAAACATAGTGGCATGGTTTTCCATACTCTACGCCATCAGTATGCTGTTTGCCGGAAAATTCATCGACTGGCTGGATACGAAGAAAGGCTTCCTCTGGGCCATCGGTATCTGGTCGGTCGGTGCATGTCTGCATGCCTTTTGCGGTATTGCCACGTCGGGAATCCTTGCCGGCGAATGGTTCGTAAGTTTTGCCGGGGCAAGGGAGACCATCTCCCGTGTCGGCGACGGAGCCATGGTTGTCAGCGTGAGCGTTATGCTGTTTATCTTTGCGCGGTTCGTGCTGGCGCTCGGCGAGGCAGGCAATTTCCCCGCAGCCATCAAAGCTACTGCCGAATATTTCCCGAAAAAAGACCGCGCCTTCTCCACCAGCATCTTCAATTCGGGCGCCACCATCGGCGCCATGATTGCACCGGCCTGTATCCTTTACATCGCCGAGCTGTGGGGCTGGGAAGCGACATTTATCATCATCGGTTTGCTGGGATTCGTCTGGATGGGCGTCTGGGTATTCGTCTACCGGAAACCCGACCGGAACCCCAAAGTGAACAAAGTCGAACTGGCCTACATCCGGCAGGACCAGCAGACGGACAAGGCCGCCGGCAATGAAGCTGCGGACAAAAAACTGCCCTTCCTCCGGTGTTTCCGGTTCAAACAGACGTGGGCGTTTGCGTTCGGCAAGTTCATGACTGACGGCGTATGGTGGTTCTACCTGTTCTGGATGCCGAAATATCTGCAAACCGTTTTCAACATCGAAGGTACCGCACAGGTACTTCCGCTGTCGATACTCTACACCATCGTCATGATTTCCATCTATGGCGGATGGTTGCCATCGTACTTCATCGACAGGAAAGGCATGAACCCGTATGCCGGACGCATGCGTGCCATGCTGATATTTGCCTTCTTCCCGTTGCTGGCGCTCTTTGCACAGCCGCTGGGCGGATACTCCTACTGGTTGCCGGTCGTTATCATCGGTATTGCCGGGGCGGCGCATCAGGCATGGTCGGCCAATCTCTTCTCCACCGTCGGCGACATGTTCCCCAAGGGAGCCATTGCGACGGTGACGGGCATCGGCGGCATGGCGGGCGGCATCGGTTCGTTCTTTATACAGAAGGGCGCGGGTATGCTTTTCGATTACGCCGGCAAGACGAACATGCGTTTCCTCGGCTTCGAGGGTGAACCTTCGGGCTATTTCGTGATTTTCTGTATCTGCGCCGTCGCTTACCTGATAGGCTGGGCGGTGATGAAGACGCTGGTACCGAAATACAAACTGATT
>JAISEZ010000178.1 GCA_031263835.1 Tannerella sp. | reverse complement strand
GTGCTGTTTTTCGTAGTCTTGCCGGGAATCGAACCCGAATCTAAAGTTTAGGAAACTTCCATTCTATCCATTGAACTACAAGACCGCTTTTTTGAAGTGCACAAAAGTAGTATCTTTTTTGCAAACGGACAAATCTCTTCTCAGTCGAAAAGACTCTGCAAAATCGCAAACGATTTGATTTCAGGAAAATCAGACAGATGCAACCGATAATATTCCAGAATCCGGCAAATGATGCGCGACCGTTCGCGGCGTGAAAAGGCATATACGGCCATGTTGGCGTAGTTCATCCGTAATAACCGGTGGAAAATGATACTTTCCGCTTCGTCCAGATAATGGCGGTGTTCCGGCGGCAAACCGGTGAATACGCCGTTCATCATATCAAAACAATACCCCGGCCGGTAGGATTCCACATTCGGATATACGCCAAGGTAACGCACCAGGTGTATCAGAAACACCAGATGGAAATTGGCGACACCTTCGTCCGCCAGTTCCAGCCAGCGAATGGATTCGTACAGGTACTCAAACAGCCGGGCGTCCGGTTCCTTCGTGCGCACCGCCCGGAAAAGAATCTCGGCAAGGAAAAGCGCAAGGATGTTTTTCACCGGATGGGTCGGGATGCTCGTCAGCGGATAACAGGCCCTAATCTCCCGGATACGCTGAATATCCCTCGTATTCAGATGTTCCACATCCATTTCAACCGCCGACAGCGGCAGAAAAAGCGCCTGTGGCGCCGCCGTTTTCCGCCCCCGCCGGCGCGCAACCAGGTAAGACATGCGCCCGAACGATTCCGTGTATACGTGGACAATGGAATACCTGTCGTTATAGGGCAGGGCATGCAGTACGATTCCGCGCGTTTTACTCAGCATGTTTTCCGCTTTCCGGCGTCATTTCCGGTGTTCCGTTATCTTTCCTCCAGCGGCACATACGGAAATGCTTCCGGGATGATGTTCTTGTATGCCGGACGGATGATGCGCCGGCCGGCGAAGTTCAATTCCTCGTTGCGGTGGGCGGTCCAGCCGACAATGCGCGCCATGGCAAACAGCGGCGTGTATATCTCGACGGGCAGGCCTATCAGTTCATAGACAAAACCGGAATAGAAATCGACGTTGCTCGACACCTGCTTGCCGTTGTTCTTGACGCGGGCGAAGACGTCGACGGCGCGCTCCTCGAGCAGTTCGAGAAACTCGAACTCGGCCAGCCGGTCTTTTTCCCCGGCCAGTTCGCGCGCCAGTTCGCGCAGCAGCAGGGCGCGCGGGTCGGAGATGGTGTACACGGCATGACCGATGCCGTAAATCAGTCCCGTCCGGTTGTATGCCTCCTTACGCAGGATGCGGGTCAGATAGGCGTCGATTTCCTCCACGTTTTTCCAGTCTTCAATGTTTTCTTTCAGGTGGTTGAACATGTCGACTACCTGAATGTTCGCTCCGCCGTGGAGCGGCCCCTTGAGCGAACCGATGCCGGCCGCGATGGATGAATAGATGTCCGTCCGGGTGGACGAAGTCACACGCACGGTGAAGGTGGAATTGTTACCGCCGCCATGTTCGGCCTGCAGAATCAGCAGCAGGTCGAGCGTACGGGCTTCGAGTTCCGTATAGTCCCTTTTCAGCATGTAGAGGAAATTCTCCGCAAAAGTCAGCTCCGGATTCGGATGGCGGACGTGCAGGGAACGTCCCTTGTCATGGTGACGCAGCACATTGTAGGCGTAGGCAACGATGGTCGGGAAGTGTGAAATCAGTTCGATGGACTGCTGCATGATGTTCTCGCGCGACAGGTCGTCGGGATTTTCGTCAAACGTGTACATTTCGAGCACGCTGCGCGCCAGGATATTCATGATGTTGCTGCCGCGGAGCGCCATGATGCTCATGGTTGTTTCGTGCGGCAGCGGCATGTTCTCGTACAGCAGTTCGCGAAATTCCTTCAGCTCGTCCCGGTCGGGCAGGTTGCCGGAAAGCAGCAGGTATGCCACCTCTTCAAAACCGTACCGTTTTTCCTTTATGGCGGCATGAACGAGGTCTTCGATGTCATATCCGCGATAAAACAGTTTTCCCGGGATGGGTTTCAGTTTCCCCTCTTCCGTGCGCTCATAGCCCACGACGTTCCCTATTCTTGTCAGTCCGACGAGCACGCCGGAACCGTCTTCGTTGCGCAGGCCCCGCTTGACGCCGTACTGTTTGAACAGCGAATTGTCAATCTTTGAAGATTGCTTGATTGTATTGGCCAGTTTGTAGGTTAAAAACTTTTTAATCATGATTCTTTACATTATAGACATTAAACATTATGGCAGTTATACTTTGCGCGGGATGGTTTTGTGCATGAACATAAAAAAATAAATTATCACCACGGAGACACGGAGAACACGGAGAAAGGCACGGCGGAACGCCGTATTTTCTCTGTGTCCGCTGTGCAGGGAAAGTATTTGTCCGGAGGCCACAGAGGAGGAACTTCGTTCCGCAGAACAGCCAATCTCCGTGTTCTCCGTGTCTCCGTGTTGATATTTTATTTTCCATGTCCATGTACAAAACCATGCCACGTGCAGTATAACTACCGATTCTCATTACTAATCATTAATCACTAATCACTAATCACTCCTGCGATTTCGTTTCCGAAGGCGGCGGTCGTCAGCGCCTGTCCCTGCGGCATGAAGCGCGTCAGGTCGGCGGTAGCCCGGCCGCCGGAGAAACATTTCTCCATGGCGCCGGTTATCAGTTGGGCGGCCTCCGTCCAGCCGAAGTATTCCAGCATCATCACGGCCGAGAGCAGGAGCGACGACGGATTGGCGCGGCCGGAGCCGGCGATGTCGGGCGCCGTACCGTGGGTGGCTTCAAAGATGGCGTGTCCCGTGAGGTAATTGATGTTCGCTCCGGGCGCGATGCCGATGCCGCCCACCATGGCAGCCAGCTGGTCGGAAATATAGTCGCCGTTGAGATTCAGCGTGGCGATGACGGAGTAGGCTTCCGGTTTCAGCAGCGTGTTCTGCAGGAAAGCGTCGGCTATCACGTCGTTGACGGCAATGCCGCTCCCGGCAAACTCCCGCTCGACCAGTTCGTAGCCCCACTGCCGGAAACCGCCTTCGGTATATTTCATAATATTGCCCTTGTGCACCAGCGTCACGCCGGGCAGGTGATGCTCCAGGGCATACCTGACGGCGGCGCGAACCAGCCGTTCGGTGCCCTCGATTGACACCGGTTTCACGCCAAACGACGAGGTCTCCGGAAAACGGATGTTCCTCACGCCCATCTCCTCCTGCAGGAACCGGCCGAACCTGGCCGCTTCGGGCGTACCCTGTTTCCATTCGATACCGGCATAAATATCTTCCGTATTCTCGCGAAAGACGGTCATGTTCACCTTCCACGGCTCTTTCAGCGGCGACTCCACGCCCCTGAACCAGCGCACGGGACGCACGCAGGCATACAGGTCGAGCGTCTGCCGCAGCGCGACGTTCAGCGAACGGATGCCGCCGCCTACGGGCGTGGTCAGCGGCCCCTTGATACCGGTCAGGTATTCGCGGAAGGCGTCCAGCGTCTCGTCGGGCAGCCACGAGCCGTTCCGGTTGAACGAACGCTCGCCCGCCATCACTTCCAGCCAGTCAATCCGCTTCCGGCCGCCGTAGGCCTTCTGCAGAGCCGCGTCCACTACGCTCCGGCAGACCGGCATGATTTCCGCCCCGACGCCGTCGCCCGTGATAAACGGGACGGTCACGCAGTCGGGTACAACCAGTTTTCCATTATGAACTTTCAATTTACTCATCGCTTATTTTCGTTTAGGAATAAAGAATATATGCAGTAGTTAGTAGGGGCGAAATGCTTTCGCCCGCAGGGCAGCCGGCGGGAAAGCCGCACATCCCCATACAGGGATACGGCAACAGACGCCATGACGCCGGAAGGCGTCTGATTTGGATAACCCCGTGCAAGCCGCAGGCGCAGCTCGGGGTAGAGACGCGATGCATCGCGTCTCTACAACCCCGTAGCGGGTTGAACTGCTTCGCAGTTCGGATACGGGAGAGGTAGCCCGTGTCCCCGAGCTTCGCCTGCGGCTTGCACGGGGTTATCCACCTTGAACGCCATACGGCGTCGGCCTGCAATACACAAATATATGTCCATGCACAAAACCATGGAGCGCTCCGTTGTAGCCTTACATTTGCGTCCCGCAGTCTGCGGCAACCGGGCGCAGGGGTAGATTTGATTCCCGCAGTCTGCGGCAACCGGGCGCAGGGGTAGATTTGCGTCCCGCAGTCTGCGGCAACCGGGCGCAGGGGTAGATTTGATTCCCGCAGT
>JAISEZ010000101.1 GCA_031263835.1 Tannerella sp. | reverse complement strand
GCATATCAGGATGTCATTAAACGAATCAATGCACAGGCATTATTGTATGGCGGCGAAGCCTTCGATTCTTTCATCAAAGGACAAAACGCCATAATCGACAAATACGCCAATCTTGTAGCGCAACGCAAGGGAATGGCAAAAAAGGGCGTAGAAACGGAAACAGGCAAATTAACAGTGAATTAAGTAAAGAAACTGAGACATGAAAATATTTCAATCTGCTATTATAGTAATTTTATTGTTGACTTCCTGCGGCAGACAGACCCTGTCCGATTCAGGCGCTGGCGCTCCGCGAATTGTGAACATCGTTAATTTCATCCGGCAACTGGAGCCACGTACTGATGATCCCGGCATGATGCAGGACATTCTTTACGAAACGGTTGTCGAACAGATGAAACAGTTAAAACAGTACGGGCTTCCGGGAACATTCCTGCTGCAATACGATGCACTGCTGAATCCAAAATATCAGACGCTGCTGAAAAATGAACTGACTCCCGGCTCCGAAGTCGGCGCATGGTGGGAGATTACGCAACCGCATGTCGAAGCGGTCGGACTGGTATGGCGCGGACGTTTTCCCTGGGACTGGCACGCCAACGTGGGTTTTTCGACAGGCTATACGCCCGAAGAACGTGAAAAGCTGGTAGATGAATATATGGAAAAATTCAAATCCATATTCGGGAAGTATCCCGCTTCGGTCGGGTCATGGTTTATCGACGCCCATACGCTTGGCTATATGTACGACAAATATAAGATTATCGCCTCCTGCAACTGTAAAGATCAGGTTGGTACCGACGGCTATACGCTCTGGGGCGGGTACTGGAATCAGGCGTACTATCCCAGCCGTAAAAACGCCTACATGCCTGCTCAAACCGAAACGGGACAGATACCCGTCCCGATATTCCGCATGTTGGGCAGCGACCCGATTTACCAGTATGACATGGGGCTTGGCTCTAAACATCAGAGCGTCGTAACGCTTGAACCCGCATATCAAAAAGGCGGTGGCGAACGCAGCTGGGTGGAATGGTTTTTCCGTTCCATGTTCGACGAACCCTGTCTTGCGTTCAATTATGTACAGGCGGGTCAGGAAAATTCCTTCACATGGGCGGCAATGCGAAAAGGTCTGGAAATACAGATTCCCCTGCTTGATTCGCTGTGCAGGCAGGGCAAAGTGCGTGTCGAAACCCTTGAAACATCCGGACGCTGGTTCCGCGAAAACTATCCGCTAACGCCTCCCACAGCCGTCACAGCGATGAGCGATTACCGGAATCAGGGCAACAAAACCGTATGGTACAACAGCCGTTTCTACCGCGTCAATCTGATATGGGAGGGCGATTCGTTCCGTTTTCGCGACATCCATCTGTTCGACGAGCGTATGGAATCGGACTATCTTGCCAAAGCGCTCGAATCCACACAGTGCATTTATACGACTTTGCCTGTGGTAGACGGTTTCATGTGGAGTACGCACAGCGAAATAGCCGGTCTGCGTCTTACGGACAGAGACGGGAATCATCCGGCAGTAAATGCGCCGGCAGTATCCGAACTTCTGGACAATGTGTTGCAGGTAGAGTTTTCGACGGTCTCAAAACAGACGTTCAGGATAGTTTTCTACGAAGACCGTTTCGAAATGACTTGCACAAAAGGTGCCGCCGACTGGTCGCTGGAACTTGAGACAATGTCGAACGCCGAACTTCCATTCCGATCTGTCGAAAGCAATCAAATCAAGGCTTCGTGGAACGGTTTTGACTACATGGTAAGATTTGAAAAAGGCATTGTTGAAAAAACAGATAACAGCGTGTTCCGCATCAAACCATCCGGCCGTAAAATCGTAATAAACTGTGACCGGAATTTACAGAGTTAAAGAATCAACCGGAATGGTTATGAACAAGGAGAAACAATTAAAGATAAATATTAAGCAAGTGATTATTCGATTACTATGCCTGGTTTTTCTGTTGCCAAGCCTGATGCAGGCGCAAAACATGATTAAGGAACCGTACAAGCCTATGAGCGGCTCGTTTTCCGGAGCGCCGGCGCCTCACTCTCCCGATCCGCTGGCAGCGTATCGCTGGGACAATCCGCAGGCGACGGACAGTCTTGAAATATACGCGCTTTCGCCTGTAAGCATACGTTCCGACAAGCCTGAACAGATGCAAATCAGGAATCTTTCGTCGGTCAGGATAGCGGGCGAATGCGACCTGATGTTTGATTTCGGACAGGTCAACGCCGCCTGGTTTGAGTTTGATTCCGAAAATCTTGACGGAGAAATAGAAATGAGCATCAGCGAATACAACGAACCGGCAGTGTTCAATCAAGGGGCGGAACATCCTGTCAAGACGGCAGTACCGGCGCGATACGGCAACACTTACCGGCTGGAACTCAACCGGGAACTGTACGAAGGCGTGCGTTTTGCCTGGATTCATATCCGGAAACTCAATCGTCCTGCCGATTTGTCCAATATCCGTTTAGTGTGTCAGGTGAAGCCGGTCAATTACGAGGGCAGTTTCTCGTGCAGCGACACGATGCTTACCCGAATCTGGTACACGGGAGCATACGAGGTCAAGCTGAATCTCATGCAGGATTATTTCGGCGCCATCCTGATGGAGCGCAGCGACCGCCATTCCTGGACGGGCGACGCGCATCCCTCGCAGGCCGCTTCCATGGTAGCTTTCGGCAATTACGATTTCGTGAAAATCAATCTCCGCCATACTTCCCTTCAGGCAAACGGCATTGCCTCGTATGC
>JAISEZ010000092.1 GCA_031263835.1 Tannerella sp. | reverse complement strand
CTGCGGCAACCGAATGTAAGGTGAGATTTGATTCCCGCAGTCTGCGGCAACCGAATGTAAGGTGAGATTTGATTCCCGCAGTGTGCGGCAACCGAATGTAGGGGTAGATTTGATTCCCGGAACTTCCGGCAACCGACTGACAGCGTACAGTGGCTTCCCGGAACTTCCGGCGACATACAGTGGCTTCCCGCAGCGTGCGGCAACCGACTGACGGCGTACAGTGGCTTTCCGGAACTTCCGAAAACGAACGGTTATGTCCTGTTTATTTCCCATCACCTGGTTGCATTATAATTCAGGGCCGAACCGGCGCGGAACCATTCGGTCTGAATTTCGTTACAGGTATGATTCACCGGAAATTCTTCCGCCGTGCCGTCGGCGTGCTTCAGCACAACCGTCAGCGGACGGCCGGGCGCAAACGCCGTCAGCCCTTTTATGCTCAGCCGGTCGTCTTCGCGGATACGGTCATAATCTTCCGGACGGACAAAGGTCAGCGCCAGCATGCCCTGTTTCTTCAGGTTGGTTTCGTGAATGCGGGCGAACGATTTGGCCAGCACGGCCCGGACGTTCAGGAAACGCGGTTCCATCGCCGCATGTTCGCGCGAAGAGCCTTCGCCGTAATTCTCTTCGGCCACAACGACGGAGGCGATGCCCGCCGCTTTGTATGCCCCGGCCACGGTCGACACGCCGCCACGGACGCCGGTGAGCTGATTCTTCACCTCATTTGTTTTCCCGCTGAAAGCGTTGACGGCGCCCATCAGCAGGTTGTCCGAAATATGCTCCAGATGCCCGCGGTAACGCAGCCAGGGGCCGGCCATGGAGATATGGTCGGTGGTGCATTTGCCCTGCGCCTTGATGAGGAGCGGCATGTCGAGCAGGTCCCCGCCATCCCGGGGAGCAAAGGGCGCCAGACGCTGGAGACGTTCGGAATCCGGCGCGATGCGAATCTCTTCCGTGCGGTAGTCGGGTGCGACATAGCCGCATTCTTCGACGGCAAACCCCCTGGCCGGGAGCGTGTCGCCGGTGGGCGGTTCCAGCCTCACCTCCTCGCCGTCGGCGTTGGTCAGGGTATCCGTCAGCGGATTGAAACACAAGTCTCCGGCGATGGCCAGCGCCAGCGTCAGTTCCGGCGACGCCACAAACGCATGGGTATTCGGATTGCCGTCGGCGCGTTTGGCAAAGTTGCGGTTGAAGGAGGTGACGATGGAATTGGGTCGCAGGGGGTCGTCGGTCACGCGCTTCCACTGGCCGATGCAGGGGCCGCAGGCGTTCGCCATGATGACGCCGCCGATGGCCTCGAACAGCGGGATGAGGCCGTCGCGCTCCGCCGTGTAGCGGATTTGTTCGGAACCGGGATTGACAATCAGCAGGCTGGCGACCTTCAGTTTCTTCTGTACCACCTGACGCGCCAGCGACGCGACCCGGCTCAGGTCCTGATAGGATGAATTTGTGCACGAACCAATCAGTCCCGCTTCCATCCGGCGCGGATAGCCGTTCTGCTTCACCCTGCCGGCAAAGGCCGACAGCGGCGTGGCGGCGTCGGGCGTGAACGGGCCGTTCAGGTAGGGTTCCAGTTCGGAGAGATTGATTTCGATGACGCGGTCGTAATACGCTTCGGGCTGTTCCCGTACTTCCGGGTCGGCCTGCAGGTCGGCCTGCACGGCGTCGGCCAGCGCAGCCGCCTGTTCGCGTCCGGTGGCCGCCAGATAGCGTCTCATTTCCCCGTCATAGGGAAAGAGGGAAGTCGTCGCGCCCACCTCGGCGCCCATGTTGCAAACGGTGGCCTTGCCGGTGGCCGAAAGCGTCGCGGCGCCGGGGCCGAAATATTCAATGACGGCATTGGTAGCGCCCTTGACGGTCAGGAGGCCGGCCAGCTTGAGAATGACATCTTTCGACGCTGCCCAGCCGGAAAGCTGCCCGTTCAGTTTCACCCCACTCAGGCGCGGCATTTTCAGTTCCCATTCCATGGCCGTCATGACGTCAACCGCATCCGCTCCGCCCACGCCGATGGCCATCATGCCCAGTCCGCCGGCATTGGGCGTATGCGAATCGGTTCCCACCATCATCCCGCCGGGGAAAGCATAGTTTTCCAGTACCACCTGATGAATGATGCCGGCGCCGGGCTTCCAGAAACCGATGCCGTACTTGCTGCAAACGTCATGCAGGAAATCATATACCTCCCGGTTCGCGCTGTTGGCCGTTTCCAGGTCGGTCGCCGCGCCCCGGTAAGCCTGAATCAGGTGGTCGCAATGCACGGTTGCCGGTACGGCCGAATCCCTGCGTCCGGCGTTCATAAACTGCAGGAGCGCCATCTGTGCCGTGGCGTCCTGCATGGCCACCCGGTCGGGACGGAAGTCGGCATACTCCTCACCCCTCCTGTACGCCCGCTCCGCCGGCTGACGGAAAAGATGTGCATAAAGTATTTTTTCCGAAAGGGTCAGCGGATGCCCCAGCAGGCTCCGCGTATGTTTCACGGAGTGCGTCAGCAGGCCGTAACACCGGGTGATTAAATCAAGAGAACTGTTCATCAGTTACATATTTATATATACAACACCGCATACCGAAGAAAAGTTCGGCATCCGCACCGCTTTATGAAACGGCAAAGGCAAAGATAGGCATAACTTCACCAAATGGAAGCCGAAGAATGTAAAAAAAAGACGCGGGAAATAAACCGTGTCTATGCCTGAATAACGGATTTCAATCGACCGGTGACGATTACACTCTGCTAAAGGATATTTTTGGGATAAATTCAACTGTTTTCGTATGGGTTGGCCCTGTTGAAAACTTTTTTTGTGTATGACTGAGAGTTAAAAAAAAATGTGTACTTTTACGGGCATTATGGGCAAACGGATGAAGTAGTGTGTGAAAATGCTGAAGATGAGTAGAGATAGTGAATTGTATCATGTACCGGTATTGTTTGACGAAAGCCTGGAGGGATTGAATATTCAGCCGGCCGGGGTGTATGTGGACCTTACTTTCGGAGGAGGGGGACATTCCCGCGGCATTCTGGCGCGTCTGGGAAGCGAAGGGAGACTGTACGGATTCGACCAGGATGCGGATGCGGAAGCGAATCTCCCGACTGACGGGCGATTTGTCTTTGTTCGCGGCAATTTCCGTTACCTGTCCAATTTCATGCGCTACCACGGCGAAACGCAGGTGGACGGGATTCTGGCTGATTTGGGCGTCTCGTCGCATCATTTTGACGACGAAACGCGCGGTTTTTCCTTCCGGTTCGACAGCGCGCTGGACATGCGGATGAACAGACGCGCCGGACAAACGGCCGCCAATCTGCTGAACACCTGTCCCGAAGAAACGCTGGCGGAACTTTTTCATACGCAGGGCGAGTTGAAGAATGCCCGGAAAATAGCCGCCCGGATTGCCGTACTGCGCGCCGAAAAACCCCTGCAAACCGTTCAGGATTTGCTGGATGTTCTTCAGCCGTTCGCAGGCAGGGAGAAGGAAAAGAAATTTCTGGCGAAGGTTTTTCAGGCGCTGCGTATGGAAGTGAATGACGAGATGCAGGCCCTGTGCGAGATGCTGAAGCAGACGGTATGCCTGCTGAAGCCCGGCGGACGGCTGGCCGTCATTACGTATCACTCGCTGGAAGACCGGCTGGTCAAACATTTTTTCCGTACCGGGAACGTGGAAGGACGCAGCGAACAGGATTTCTTCGGAAACCGCCTGACGCCCTTTGCGCTGGTGAACAGCAAGGTCATTACGCCTGCGGAGGAGGAAATCGCACGCAATCCGCGTGCTCGCAGCGCCAAATTACGAATCGCAGAAAGAATATTGCACGATGAACGGAGAAAATCAATCGCCTGAAAAGAAGAAAAAAAAGCGTCTTTCCTTTTTGTATTTCGTGAGCGGAGGCGTGCTGAAAGAGGAGTTTGTGCTCAGACATACGAAGATGATTGTGGTAATCATCCTGCTGGTGGTGGTGTACATCGGAAACCGGTACTCCTGTCTGTTGAAGCTGCGCGAAATAGACCGCCTGCAACGGGAATTGAGAGATGTGAAATACGAATCCGTCGCCCTGTCCGGACAGTTGACGGGCAGCAACCGCCGGTCGCAGATTGAGGCGCTGGTGGAGGCGCAGGGGCTGAATCTGGAGAGCGCCAAAACGCCGCCCTATATGCTGTATAAATAATGATTCAAGGATTCGAAGATTCAAAGATTCAATGAAAGAAGAGGAAGAAAGGAAAACGGTTACGGAAGAGGAAGAGCCGGAGGAAATAACGTCGGAGAAAAAGCAAATCGTGTGGCGTTATTTTATGGTGACGGTACTGCTGGGCATTGTCATCGTCGCCGTTTCCCTCTTCATTTTCAAGATTGCCTTCCGCGAAAAGGAAAAATGGATGGTGGTGGCCGAACGTCATAAAGTCCCGAATCAGCCGGTGAAGCCGGACCGGGGGAATATCTTTTCGTCCGACGGCAAACTGATGGTTACCAACATACCGCGCTATTATATGTATATGGATTTCCAGGCCGACGGTTTTGTGAAGGACACGTTCCTGCATTCGCGAAACGGCCTTGATTCGCTCGCCATTTATCTTTCGAAAAAGTTGAATAACCGTACCCCCAAAGGCTACAAAGACTACCTGATACGCGGAATGAAATCAAAGAACCGGGAATATCCCGTCTATGAAGGGCGCGTTTCGTATGCCGACCTGAAGGAAATCAAACGCTTCCCCTTCATCCGCAGAGGCCGGAACGTCAGCGGATTCTATGAAAAGGAAATCGTGCAGCGGCAGCGGTTTTACGGTTCGCTGGCCTCGCGCACCATCGGCGACATATACAGCGAAACGGAAACCGGCGGACTGCCCAGGGGAAAGACCGGCCTGGAGCTGCAGTACGATTCCCTGCTGCGCGGGGAGTACGGCATCAAATCGACCATCCGGGTGGGCCGGAGCCGGACGGACGTCATGGAGGAAGAACCCGTGCCCGGCCTGGACGTCGTGACCACCATCGACCTGCAGATACAGGACTTCACCGAAAAGGCGCTGATTGACAAGCTCCGGAGCATTGACGCCGAGACGGGCGTCGCCATCGTCATGGAAGTCCGCACGGGCGAAGTCAAGGCCATCTCCAACATCGAGCGCATCCGTCCCGGCGTCTATGTGGAAACCAACACGCGCAACTATGCCCTGACCGACCAGCTGGAGCCGGGTTCTACCTTCAAGACGGCCTCCATCATGGTGGCGCTCGAGGACGGGGTCTGCACGCCCGACGACGTGGTGGACGCCGGAAACGGCATCTACCGCTATGAAAACAGGAACATCGTCGACCACAATGCCGACAGGGGCGGTTATCACCAGATTACGGTGGCGCAGGCCATCTGGTATTCCTCCAACATCGGCGTGGCCAGAACCATCCTGAAAGGATACCGCAGCAACCCGAAGAAGTTCACCGACGGGCTGAGCCGCATCGGCATGGATGCGGACCTGCACGTTTACGGCGCCGGGCGTCCCCGTATCCGGACGCAGAGCGACCCGCGCTGGTCGAAGCTGACGCTGCCGTGGATGTCGTTCGGATATGAAGTGCAGGTGCCGCCGATTCAGATGCTGGCCTTCTACAATGCCATCGCCAACGACGGGAAGATGATACGTCCGGTGTTCACGAAGGAAATACGGCGGAACGGGAAGACGGCGGAACGCTTTTCCACCGAAGTCATCCGTTCCTCCATCTGCTCGCGCGAGACGCTGGATATCGTCCGGGAAATGCTGGTCAACGTCGTGGAAAAAGGGACGGGCAGCAGCGTGCGTTCGGACGCCGTCGCCATTGCGGGCAAGACCGGTACCGCCCAGATTGCCACCGGCGGCGGATACAGCTCGCATCAGGTCTCCTTCTGCGGCTATTTCCCGGCCGACAATCCCCGGTATTCCTGCATCGTCGTGATTCGCCGGCCCCGTATCGGCTATCCTTCGGGCGGAACCATGTCCGGCGGCGTATTCAGGACGATTGCGGAGAAAATCTATTCCGGACAGACCCGCATCGACGTCCGTTCGATGGACGCCGATTCGACGAGAGTCATCCTGCCGGAGGTGAAGAACGGCGACGCCAAAGCCCTGGCCTCCCTGTTGAAGGAACTGGATATCCGCACCGAGCCGCGCCGCATGGAATCCGCTTACGTCGCCGCCGAACGCCGGCCGGCAGACAACGTCGTTGCGCTCAGAGAAGTGTCGCCGGCGGGCGGGCTGGTGCCCGGCGTCGCCGGCATGGGCGCCCGCGACGCCATCTACCTGCTGGAGAAGAGCGGCCTGCGCGTCAGCATATCCGGCAGGGGGCGGGTCGTGTCCCAGTCGCTCACGCCCGGACAGCGCGTGACCCGGGGACAGACGGTTTCCATCACCCTTCGCAATTAATCCCCCGAAAGCAAAGAAATGAAGATGATATTACAAGAACTTATTACCTGTTTACCCGCCGGACAGGTCGCCGGAGACGCCGGCTGTCCGGTTTCGGGCGTCCGTGCCGACTCGCGCCGGGTGGAGCGCGGCGACCTGTTTGTGGCCGTCAGGGGAACGGCCGTGGACGGTCACGGCTACATTGAAAGCGCGCTGGAGAAAGGCGCGGTGGCCGTGGTGTGCGAGCGCGTTCCGGACGGGCTGGCCGGACGGGCGGCGTTTGTCGTCGTGCCCGATGCCGCCGCCGCGCTGGGGCTGCTGCTCGACGCGTGGCACGGCCGTCCGTCGGCGCGGCTCACGCTGGTCGGCGTCACCGGCACCAACGGCAAAACCACCGTCGCCACGCTGCTATACGAACTCTTCCGCAGGCGGGGATACCGGGCCGGGCTGTTCTCCACCGTCTGCAACTGCATCGACGGCGAAACGCTTCCGGCAACCCATACCACCCCCGACCCCGTCACGCTCCACGCGCTGCTGGCGCGGATGGTGCAGGCCGGCTGCGAATACGTCTTTATGGAGGTCAGTTCCCACGCCGTCGACCAGCGGCGCATCAGCGGCCTGACCTTTGCCGGCGGCATCTTCACCAACCTGACGCGCGACCATCTGGATTATCATCAGACGGTGGAGAATTACCTGAAAGCCAAGAAACGCTTTTTCGACGACCTGCCCGCCGGTGCGTTTGCCCTGACGAACGCGGACGACAGGTCGGGCGCGGTGATGCTGCAAAACACCGCCGCCCGCAAGCTGACCTACTCCCTCCGGACGGCGGCCGACTTCAAGGGGAAAATCATCGAATCGCACTTCGACGGCGCCGAACTGTCCATCAACGGGCAGAACGTTCACGTCGCCTTCGCGGGGCGGTTCAACGCCTGCAACCTGCTGGCCGTTTACGGCGCCGCCCTTGCGCTGGGGCAGGACGCGGAAGAGACGCTGGTCGCCCTCAGCCTGTTGCGTCCCGTCGCCGGGCGGTTTGAACCCGTCGCCTCGCCGGAGGGATACACCGCGATTGTGGACTATGCCCATACGCCCGATGCGCTGACGAACGTGCTGAACAGCATCCGGGAGGTGCTGAGCGGAAAGGGCCGCATCCTGACCGTCGTCGGCGCCGGCGGCAACCGCGACCGGGGCAAGCGTCCGCTGATGGCCCGCGAAGCCTGCCGGCAAAGCGACCTGGTGATTCTGACGTCGGACAATCCCCGTTTCGAGGAACCCGACGCCATCATCGCGGACATGGCGGCCGGACTGACGCCCGACGACCTCCCGCGCACGCTCTGCATCACCGACCGCGCGCAGGCCATCAAAACCGCCGTACATCTGGCGCGGAAGGGCGACATCATCCTGGTGGCCGGCAAGGGACATGAAGACTATCAGGAAATCAGGGGCGTGAAATATCCCTTTGACGACCGGGAACTGCTGAAACAGCTCTTTCAATCGCAAAACGTATGAAAAATTAGTAGTTAGTAGTTAGTAGCCAGTAGTTAGTAGAATAATAGACAGGTAGTAGCATGAATCCGTTATTTCACATACAAAATCAGATTTTCTCTGTGGAACTCTGTGTAACTTCTTTTTTTTCTTACACGGAGTTCCACAGAGAAGACACAGAGAACCACCGAGCATCGGATTGCTTTGTTGCGCTCGCAGGGACGACGGCGCGCACCGTCTTTGCGAGCGCAGCGAAGCAGTCTCCAACCAAAAAATTGCCAATTTCCGCCTGGAAATTGTCGGTTTCCACCTGGAAATTGCCGGTTTCCGCCTGGAAATCGCCGATTCCCGCCTGGAAATCGCCGGTTTCCGCCTGGAAATCGCTGATTTCCGCCTGGAAATTGTCGGTTTCCGCCTGGAAATCGCCGATTCCCACATGGAAATTGCTGATTTCCGCCTGGAAATTGCCGGTTTCCGCCTGGAAATTTGCCCCATACGAACCGGCTTTTATCCTTAAAACAAATACTTTACAAAAAAAACGCCGGATATTTGACTCGCTTTCGCCCCTTCAGAGCCTGTTCATAGCGCGCATTTTTTCAGAACTGCGGACGGGTCATTCTCCATTCTCCATTCTCCATTCTCCATTTCTTCATCATGCTGTACGATTTATTTAATTATCTTGACACCCGGCTCAACATTCCCGGCACGGGTGTATTCCATTACATATCGTTTCGGGCGATGCTGGCGCTCGTATTTTCGCTGCTGCTCTCCACGCTGACCGGCCGGCGCATTATCGACCGGCTGCGGCGGATGCAAATCAGGGAAACGTTCCGCGACCTGGGCATCGAGGAACAGATGAAAAAGAAGGGAACGCCGACCATGGGCGGCATTATCATCCTGATAGCCATCATTGTGCCGGTGCTGCTGTTTGCCCGGCTGAACAACGTGTACGTCATCGTGATGCTGCTGACGACGCTCTGGCTCGGCTGCCTCGGCTTTGTGGACGATTACATCAAGGTCTTCCGCCGCGACAAGGGCGGACTGCGCGGACGGTTCAAAATCTTCGCCCAGGTCGGGCTGGGACTGATTGTCGGGCTGACGCTCTTCTTCAGTCCGGAGGTCGTCATCCGCGAAAACATGGAGGTGCGCACGACGGAAGACACGATTGAGGAAGTGCGCCACCATTCCGACCACACCAAGTCGGCCAAGACGACCATCCCCTTCGTCAAGAACAACAACTTCGACTACGCCTGGCTGGCCGGCTGGGCAGGCCCCTACCGGACGGAAGCGACGTGCCTGGTGTTCGTGCTGGTGGTCATCTTCATCGTGACGGCCGTGTCGAACGGCGCCAACCTGACCGACGGGCTGGACGGGCTGGCGGCGGGCAGTTCGGCCATCATCGGCACGGTGCTGGGGATTCTGGCCTACACGTCGTCGCACATCGAGTTCGCCTCCTTCCTCAACATCATGTTCATCCCCCGGGCCGAAGAACTGGTGATTTTCGCGTCGGCCTTCATCGGCGCCACCGTCGGCTTCCTGTGGTACAACTCCTTCCCGGCGCAAATCTTTATGGGCGACACGGGCAGCCTGACGCTGGGCGGCATCATCGCCGTCTTCGCCATCCTCATCCGCAAGGAACTGCTGATACCCGTCCTGTGCGGCATCTTCGTGATTGAAAGCCTGTCGGTCGTCATACAGGTGACCTGTTTCAAGTGCACGAAAAAGAAATACGGCGTCGGGCGGCGCGTGTTCAAGATGACGCCCCTGCACCATCATTTCCAGATACCCGGCCGGCAGCCCCTGACGCTCATGCGCAGGCCCCGCAACGCCATCCCGGAGTCGAAAATCGTGGTACGCTTCTGGCTAATCGGCATCCTCCTGGCCGCCATCACACTGATAACGCTGAAATTGAGGTAGAGTAAATTAGTAGTTAGTAGTTAGTAGTCAGTAGTTAGTAGTCAGTAGTTAGTAGTTAGTAGTTAGTAGTCAATAGTTAATATAGTAATGCGAATCAACAGTAGCGACGAAGGGCTGAAAGCCCGACATATCCCAGCCCGGTGGCAACGCCCCGGGTATGGAGGGGCATACCCCGTCCTGCGCCCTGAAAGGGCAGCATACCTTCCGTCACCATCCACTGGAATGAAACGGGGTTGTGAAAATGGATATATTGCCCTTCCAGGGCGCAGGGCGGGGTGTGCGTCATTCCATAAGCCCTTCATCGCTACTGTTCATTTTCACATTCGCTCATTCTCACATTGGCTCATTGAATCCCATTCTCACACCGGCTCATTGAATCTCATTCTCACATTGAACGGAAATGAATAAGCGAACAGTCATACTCGGAGCGGGCGAAAGCGGTACGGGCGCCGCCATTCTGGCGAAGGCGCGGGGAGGCGACGTGT